>NZ_JAOTGI010000025.1:0-31999 GCF_044427255.1 Streptococcus sp. 2021WUSS126
CATTGATTCACAGCGACCGAGGTTCACAATATACTTCGAAAGATTATTACCGTTTAACGACTCAGTATCAGATGACACGCTCTATGTCTCGTGTTGGTAAGTGTATTGACAACGCACCAATTGAGAGCTTCTTTGGGCACTTTAAGACGGAGTGCTATGATTTGAAGAAGTATAAGACTTTTGAGGAGCTGGTGTCAGATATTGATGCCTACATCTATTTTTATAATCATCAACGTTTTCAAGAACGCAACAACGGCCTTGCCCCTCTTGAAATGAGGAACAAGGCCGTCGCCTAATCTTTTATTATTTCATTGTCCACTTGACAGGGAGCAGTTCAGTGGTTGAGCTAGTTTTCTTTATTTTCAGTTGTATTTCTTTGAAACAATTTCCGCCAATCTGGTAGAGAGATTTCAGGGCTTGGAATGGAAGTGCTAATATTGTCCCTCCAAATTTGGTAGCGGGTGTCAAAGAGTAGCCGAATGAGTTTGTCCATCATCTCAGCTTCTTCTGGAGCTACTTCTTTTCTCAGTCGATCAATTTCCTGTAATTTCTGTAGGGGATTTACCGTGATGTCGCTAAAACGTTCAATTCCTGCTTTGATGAAAATGCCGAAAAATAAATCGAAGAAGTCACGTAATTCATCGTCTGTTAAACTAGCCGTCCAAGTTTTTAAGGCTTGGTCTGTTTGTAGGCTATCGCTGGTCAGGGCAGGGGCTAGTTTGAAGTCGCTTCCGTCAACCTCCCAAGAAAAACTGATGTGTTGTAGAATACCGAGGGTATTACTCTGAACGATTTGAGCATTTTCTGGTGTTTCTAACATCATACCGACAATTGAATTCTGGGGAATGACAGGGAAAATCCGTTGGTGAATAGCTTGGTAACTAGGTGCTTCCAAGTGTTTTTTGTGTAAGCCAGGTGAATCAAAGGGATAGATAGCTAGGATTCTATCCTGTTGGTCTGTAGCTTGCTGGCATGCTGCATAGAGGGCTAAATTTCCGCCTTTCGAATGACCGGCCAGATAAAAATGGCCCATCTGCTGCATCATAAGTTTTTCTAAGTAGCCACTCGCTGCACGCTGGGCAGGAATTTCATCCATATAGGTCATGTGGAAGTCTTCCTTCCAACCGATAATGGTGTCATCTGTTCCTCTGAAGCAAGTCACAATTGTTTTTCGGTCAATGCGATAGCTGATTGCTGAAAACTGCTTTTCCTGTTCCAACTGATAATCGTCAACGAAGCCAAATGCCTTGATAGATTTGAAGCGTTTGGATTTGGCTAGAAGTCCAAGTAAGGCTAGGCGGTTTTTGGTCACCATAGAAAAGGGAGGGAAATTATTTTTGTAGGTCTCTTCAAAGGCCGTTGCCAACCGATCAAGTCGTACACCATTTTCTGTAAAAGAGTAGGGGACCAGATTATCAAAAGGGAGGTAGGAAAGTTCGGTCAGAGCCAGAATATCTAGCTTATTGATAGGTTTATCATAAAAATTATCGTATTGAGTTTCTTCAATATAGGTTAATAAATTCGGCATAGGAGTCCTTTCCTTTTTTATCTAGTATAACGAAATATGTGGGGAATGACAAATTTGCACCACTGATGACCTGGTTTTTTAGTCAACTTCTTGTGTAAATGTATAAAAATACTCAAATTTGTTCCAATGTAAGCTATAATAAATGGTAGGGATATGAAAGGAGATAGTTATGCAGAAAATACTTCTTGTTGAGGATGATAAAACCATTAGCCAACTAGTTGCCAAAAACCTGATCAACTGGGGCTATCAGGTTCAAGAGGTCAAGGATTTTCAGACGGTTTTGGACCAGATAAGAGATTTTCAGCCCCATTTGATTTTACTGGATATTGGGCTGCCTTTTTTCAATGGCTATTACTGGTGTCAGGAAATTCGCAAGACATCCCGTGTGCCCATTATGTTTCTGTCTTCCCATGACCAGCCTATGGATATTGTCATGGCAATCAATATGGGGGCGGATGACTATGTGACCAAGCCCTTTGAAATGACGGTTCTCCTGGCCAAAATACAGGGGCTTCTCAGAAGAACCTATGACTTTGTTGGCGAACAAAGTTTACTCTGGTTTGAGGAGATTTCTCTAGACTTAAAGACCATGCAGGTGTCCTATGGACAGGTTGTGGAAGAGCTGACACGAAATGAATTTCAGATATTACGGGTGCTTTTTGAGCATGGCAAGGAGGTGGTCAGCCGTGAGGAGCTGATGAGAGAACTCTGGAACAGTGATATTTTTGTGGATGACAATACTTTGTCGGTTAACATTGCTCGCCTGCGTAAAAAGTTGGCAGAACTGGGTCTGCCAGATGTGATTGCGACCAAGAAAGGAGTAGGCTACGGCCTGGTGTGGACACATGAATAAGGATGATTTTGGCTCATTAGTACCAGGATTTTTGACCTCATGGCTTGGTCATCGCTTGATTTTTCTGATAGCCTACGCCATTTTTGCTGTGGCTATTCTGGCTTATAGTAGCCTCTTTGACATCAAAAGAAACCTGATTTTCTATGCCATCCTCCTCCTCAGTATTTGTTGGATTCTCGCCCTCCTCTGGGATTTTGTCAGGGAAGTTTCTCGTTTTAGAAAAATCTGGCGTGGTCAGAAAGTGGCTACTGGGACAGCCAGTGAGCGTTGTTTGCAGGAGAGAGTGGAGCGACTAGAAGTCCAAAACAAGCTCCTGCTGGAAAAACAACGTCAGGAACAGACAGAATTAGATGACTACTACACCCTGTGGGCCCACCAAATGAAAACGCCTATTGCAGCCAGTCAGCTCTTGGCCAAGGAAGTGGACAGCAGTTCAGTCCGTCATCAGCTAGAATCCGAACTTTTTAAAATCGAACAATATACAGGTTTGGTCTTGAACTACCTCCGTTTACAATCCTTCCATGATGATTTGGTTATTGAATCTGTCAATTTGGAAGAGCTGGTCAGATGTCTGGTCAAGAAATATTCCCTCTTTTTCATTCAGGTCAATACCAGCCTGGATCTGGGTCAGCTGGATAGGAGCGTAAAGACAGACAAACGCTGGCTGGGCCTGTTGATAGAGCAAATTTTATCTAATGCCCTCAAGTATTGTCAGGAAGGGACCATTTCGATTGTTTTGGATGGAGATGATTTGGTCATTCGCGATACGGGAATTGGGATTGCAGAGAGTGACTTGGAACGGGTCTTTGAGCGTGGTTTCTCAGGTTTCAATGGGCGCAGAACCCAGCAATCTTCGGGTCTGGGGCTCTATCTCTCACGGAAAATTGCTGCGGAGCTGGGCTATTCCCTAAAGCTAAAATCAAAAGTGGGGCGGGGAACAGAGGTGCGAATCGGTATCAAAGAAGTGGAGTTGATTTTTGATTAATCTTACAAAACTGTCACGTAAATGAAAGCTAAGGCTATGGTAGTTTATCTTGGGACCGTGTAGAATGAAGGTAGAAAAATGAAGGTAGAAAAAGAAAAGGAGTCAAGTTATGTCAGTTTTAGATGTTCAACACGTTCAAAAGATATACAGTTCTCTCTTTAAGGCGGGACAGGTTGAGGCTTTGAAGGATATTCATTTTACAGTGGAAAAGGGTGAATATGTCGCTATTATGGGTGAGTCTGGTTCTGGAAAATCCACCTTGCTCAATATTTTGGCAACCCTTGATAAGCCAACGCAGGGCAAGGTCCTGCTTAACGGATTGGATACCCAGTCTATCAAGAGCAAGGAAGCGGCAGCCTTTCGTCGGGAGAAATTGGGCTTTGTCTTCCAAGATTTCAATCTCTTGGACACCCTCTCTGTCAAGGACAATGTGCTCTTACCTCTGGTTTTATCCCGCTATCCGATTGATGAGATGAACAAGCGACTCGTTCATACGCTTAATAGCCTGGGAATTGCGACCTTGCAAGACAAGATGCCCTACGAGATTTCGGGTGGTCAGCAGCAGCGAGTTGCGGTGGCGCGTGCCATCATTACCCAGCCAGAAATACTCTTAGCGGATGAGCCGACTGGGGCTCTCGACTCTAAATCAACGGCAACTCTTCTAGATATTTTTGAAAAAATCAACCAAGAAGGGCAAACTATTCTGATGGTAACCCACTCGACAGTAGCAGCTAGTCGTGCCAAACGGGTCCTCTTCATCAAGGATGGCATTCTCTACAATCAAATCTACCGAGGTGAGAGAACCAGTCAGGAAATGTATCAGCTGATTTCAGATACCTTGACACTTATGGCGAATCGAGGTGAGTAGTATGTTTGGACTAACCGTTCGATTGGCTCTGACCAATCTCAAAAAGAACCGCAGACTCTATTTTCCCTATGCCCTGATGACCATTTTGTCCACAGCCATTGCCTATATTTTTGCCTCGCTTGCCTTTCATCCTGATTTAGGTCAGGTCAAGGGGGCCAATGGAGTGATTCAAGTGCTGGGCTTCGGTATGATTGTGGTTATGCTGGCCGTTGCCATCATGGTCTTCTATGCCAATAGTTTTGTTATGAAGCAGCGGTCAAAAGAGTTTGGTGTCTATAGCATTCTTGGTCTGGAGAAAAAACATCTCTTCTTGATGACTTTTCTAGAAAATCTGGTCTTTTCAGTCGGTACCATTCTATCTGGCTTGCTCTTGGGACTGGCTCTAGATAAACTCTTCTATGCCCTCTTGCTGAAAGCTATGCAGATGCCTGTGGTCCTGGCTTCAACCTTCCAGTTGAAAAGTCTAGTCACTGTACTTATCTATCTCTTTGGCATTTTCGCCTTGGTCAGCCTCTTTAATATTGGAAAACTGGGCTTGACCGACTCACTCAAACTGGTTCAAGGTAAGAAGCGTGGGGATAAGAAATCAGGCTTACTCTGGCTACAGACCCTCTTAGCTCTTATCTTATTGGGGGCAGGCTATACCATTGCCCAACTAGTGACCAGTCCGATGCAGGCTATTCCAAGTTTCTTTGGAGCGACTCTTCTGGTTATCCTTGGGACCTACCTGCTCTTCCACGCAGGTGTTATCAGTCTATTAAACTGGCTAAAGAACCGTCAGACCTATTATTATAAGCCAGATAATTTCATTTCTGTATCCAACTTGATTTTCCGTATGCGGAAAAATGCTCTGGGCCTTGCGACCATTACTATCCTCTCTAGCATGTTTTTGGTGACCATGGTTGGAGGACTCAATATTTACATCGGTGGTAAAGATTATATCGCCAATCAAAATCCAAATGATTATTCTATTGATTTTGGAATGCAACCAACCACTTCAAAAGCTCAAACGGAGAAGTGGGAGGAGTGGGCGGAAGCTATCTTAGAAGAGACAGATATTCCTGTTGAAAGTAAGGTGGTCTATCCTTATCAGCAAGCCTATTTTTCTGAGGTGACAAATCAGCAAGTAAAATTTTTGACAGAAAAAGAGTCATGGATGGATTTTTCTAATCAAGTAGGTGTAGGCTATATTTTGGATAAAGCTACATATGAAAAAATGACTAGTCAAAAACTGGAGTTGGCAGCTGACCAAGTGGCCATTTATAGTAAGGGAGTCCAGTATCAAGCTGGTCAAACCCTCACCTTTGATGAAAAGGAGATGAAAGTTGCCCAAGTCTTGCCCAAGAATGTGACCTTGGGACATCTGCCTGACCATGTGACTTTTAATTTTAGTAAGTATTTAGTCATTGTTGTTCAAGATTTGACAATATTTGAAAATCTAGCCGAAAATCGCTATTATATGGGCTTTGAAAGTAGTCTATCAGAAGAAGAGCAGGTAAATAGCCAGGAGGTCTTCTTATCCGGTACCTTTGAAAGTGAGCTTTGGGAGTCCAATATATTACCGAATGGAACGAACGCCATCAGTCTCGCCTACCGTGCCTATGCGATGCGTAGTTTCTTCAGTTTTGCAGGTTCACTTTTCTTCATCGGCCTCTTGCTATCACTCATCTTTTTGATGGCGGTGGTGCTGGTGATTTACTTCAAACAGATTTCAGAAGGCTATGAAGACAGAGATCGCTTCGTCATTATGACCAAGGTTGGTCTGGATGAGGATCAGACGAGACAGTCCATTCGCAAGCAATTGCTGACCGTCTTTTTCCTACCTATCCTACTTGCCTTTGTTCATCTTGCATTTGCCTACAAGATGCTCTCGTCTATCTTGTTGTCTATTGGTGTGGTCAATGCAGGGCTTATGCTGCAAGTAACGGTAGGCATCTGTGGTGGCTATCTCCTCCTTTACCTAGTGGTATATGCCATCACGACACGGTCTTACAAACAAATTATTTCCTAAACTTGGGGCAACCCAAGTTTTTTATGTGTTTTTAGATATGTTGCTACCGTAACTTTTTATTTCCAACTTCCAACAATTTCCCAGATTGTTTGGACACAAACTGCGTTTGTTTTATTTCCCACCTTCAACAGTCTCTCCCCAGACTGTTGAAGCAATCTATCACTGTGCTGAGATGTTGACACAAACTTTGAGTAGTAGTGTTGATTTTTTTACTCATTTTCCACTATTTTGCTTTACATACTAGCTACCTTGTGTTACACTATAGATACAATACTAATAGGTAAAACAAACTAGTGATAGAAGACAAAGAAAATCACTTTTATTTTTACAAGACTAGTGTGTATTACAAACTAGATGGGGAGGCAGTATGAAACTGGATAAGAAAAGTCGGGAAAGTTGGAAACTAGCAGGTATCACGCTTGTGACGGCCATTATAACTGGCTGGGCCTTGGATTCTATTTTGATTTTAGGTATCCTGTTAGCATCAGGCTTGCTGTTTGGATTTTTTACAGATGATGAGGAGGGCTTATGAAAGAAACCCAAATGCTAAAGGGGGTCCTAGACGGCTGTGTCTTACAAATTATCAGTCAGAAGGAGATTTATGGTTATGAGCTGGTTCAGGAGTTGAGAAATCAGGGCTTTGAAAACATGGTCGGAGGGACAGTCTATCCCCTCCTTCAGAAGTTAGAGAAAAATAGCCTGATTCTTAGTCAGAATAAGCCCTCGCCAGACGGACCGGACAGGAAGTATTTTTATCTGACAGACCAGGGAAAGGCTTATCTAGAAGATTTTTGGAGCCAATGGACGGAATTGGTCCAAAAGGTTCAGCGATTGAAAGGAGAGTAGGATGAGCAAACAAATGGAATACCGCAAGCAGATTGAAGTGATTGAAAGCCAGCTGACTAAGGAAAACAAGGAATACATGGGCCGTATCAATGGCTACATGATGATTGCCTCTGTCTTTCACAGGCAGGAAGAAGCAGTGACTGCCCAGCTTTTATCCATTTACCAAGATGTTCTTGAAGCCCAAAAAGACGGGCTTTCGGCGGAGGATTTTCTGGGTAAAGATAGCAAGCAGATGGCGGACGACCTACTCAGCTATCTCCCTCCGATTGGTTTCGTGGAAGTTGCAAACCTGAGTGGCCTCATGCTCATCATTTACCTCGGTAGCCAATGGCTCATGGATTTTGCAGGGACAGGAACCATCTCCCTCAACTGGCTGGACTTGATCTGCGACGCGGTACTTAGCCTCCTCCTCCCAGCAGGGATTTTCCTCATCATTCGCAGTCTGATTTACCAGACCAGCAAAATCAAGGTTTGGGCAAGTTTTCTCTGCATCCCCCTTCTTTTTCTCGTGATTTGTGGACTTCGTCTCTGGGCAATGCCCAAGGAACCTGACCTAGTCTTGACTGGCTGGGGGCTTCTAGTGCCACTCACTTTGCTCGGTCTTGCTCTGCTATTTTTCCAAAAGGAAAAATTAGTCCGCTATGTCTTTTTACCGACCTATCTCTTCATGATTGTTGGCGGTGTGGTAAATATGGTCATGACCGTTCCAGTTTGGCTCAATCTGATGTTGGTCATTCTTCCAGCGATGGCCTTTTGGATTGGAACTGCGGTTTTGTTGGTGAGGAAAAAGAAATAGATGGTATATTTTGGTATAATAAAGAAAAACAGGAGGTGCCTGTATGGAGTTTGAGGAAATTCTTGCATCGAAGACGATTTGCAATGCCATGAAGCCTTGTATTCTGTTTTTCACGAGGATGAGCGGTTGGTTAGTCAAGCTGGATAGTTTGAATTTTTGACCACCTTTCGTGAGTTGGAAAAGTATGTGACTGACCAGTCTAAGATATTGGACATTGGGGCAGGGACGGGAGTTTATTCTTTTCCCCTTGCAAAGATTGCTAAGGAAGTAGTCGCACTAGAGCCTGCCTCTCGAAACTACCAAAGATTGACAGAAAAGATTGTGACTAGCCAGCTCACCAATCTAGCAGCCCAACAGAAAAGCTCCTTGGAACTGGAAGAGTTTCCCAGCGGATATTTCGACATCGTTTTACTATTCGGACCGCTTTACCACCTATCGCAAGTAGCAGACCGTGAGGAAAGTCTTCGCCAAGCTAAGCGACTTCTGGCACCAGGGGGCAAGCTGTTCATCGCCTTTATCAATCATGACATGATACCGATGACAGAAACTGCCCGCAATCCTCATTATCTAACAGCTCAGGACAGCGGTTTTCAGGCAGATAAAGGACGCGTCAAGAATAGACCTTTTGTGTTCTTTACTCTGGAGGAGTGCCGAGAAATGCTGGAACAAGCAGGTCTGTCTATTCTTTCTATCCTTGCCACCGATGGATTTGCTGAAATGCTGGCTCCACAGATCAATGCCATGGATCAGAGGACCTACCAGACCTATCTGGACTGGCATTTTGCTCACTGCAAGGATCCCCATTTACTTGGGGTCAGCAACCATTTTCTATTTATTTGCCAAAAAGATGAATTCACAAAGGAGTAAACCATGACATTTGAAGAGATTCTTTAGAATGTCTAGGAAAGGCTTGAAATAGGCGTTTGTGGGCTATATTTTTGTGGACTTTTAGAAAAATTATAGTCATAAATTTTCTTTAACAGTCTCCCAAAGTCCACAAAAAGGTGAACAAAAAAAGACCTAAAATAGGTCAATAAATCATGAGTTCAGCAGGCAAGAACTAGCACCCCACAAGGTGCTTTTTTCAGGTCTTCTTAATTACCATACAAAAAAGAGGGATACCCCTCCTCGCTATCCCCTCAACCACCAACAGGGGACACCAGCAAAACTAACGACATATTGGCTGGTACGTTTATCACTGAGCGGCATTCAATGTCGCGCTATATTCCGCTCCTTCGCTATCAGAATAGCGGTGGAACCTGTAAAGGATACTATATTTTCATGCTATCATATTCACTTTACAAAAGCAAATCCTAAGTACACTTGATAAGGCGCTTTTTTTAGTTGCTTTTGCTTATCTGATAGGCTTATTATACCAAAAAAGGGAGTGTGTGACCTCACGGGCTAACTCTCCCTAATCGGCTAGACTATGCAAGCCTCCAGCTGTGAATATATTATACCATGTTTATCACGCGCAAATCTACTGTATTTTACTGTTTTTTACTGTATTTTGGTGCTATAGCTTACCCTTTTCTAGCTTCTCTCTAATTATCCTAGCCCATATATCATAAAAAGGATGCCCGTCTGGGATAACAGGGGGATTTTTAGCAAATTCTTCTTGTGATAAAGTTGTTTCTTTTTCTAATATTGTACCGTCTGCTAGTTCAGTACCCTTAGGGACAACGTGGGTTATTATTGGTGTCCATTTTTCTTTAGGTTTAGCCATGTTAAAATTACTCCTTTATTGTGTAAAAATACAAAATAGGGCTAACCTTACACTTTAGCAGTTTATCTGTTTTAGTGTACTGGTTTAGCCCTATCAAATAAGTTAGATAGTGTTAAGCATGAATTTTCTTATCTGCAATAGCATCTGTTAAGGTCTGTGAGAAATTTAGCCCTAACTCACGCCCTAAAGTATCCGCCCAACGTGGAATAGTTAGTGTTTTCTTTACAGGCTCTTGACTGCCTAGATACTCAGCAACGTCAACCATAACCATAGATACAAAAGACTTGCTAGGGTCATAAACTAGCTCTATGTCCTTATCATCACGGAAAGGGTTATTATCAGCCAATGATAAAGCATTAATAGGGGTAGGAGTGGGAATATCACGCCCATTCTCAATATAATCAGCTAGATAAATACCTAACCAATCACTAGCCATTGCCATAGCGTCTGCCATATCTTCGCCCTGAGTTGCTGAATGTTCAAAGTCTGGGAAAGTGACAAAATAAGGGGCGTTAGCTCCGTCTGTATCGTCATAATAAAATAAAGCTGGATAAGTGACAAGCATAGTTTACCTCCAAAATCAAAGACAAGCGAGGGACTGCCTTTATAACAGTCCTGCTTGCTTTTTGATACCCCTTTCGGTGTATTTGTTAATTTCACCGTGGGGAATGGTTATAGGTCGCTCGCCTGCTTTTTCAAGTTTAACGTGAGACCCCTTACCGCCTTTGGTTTTTGTCCAACCATGGGCGGTAAGTAGTTTAACCATTTCTTTTTGTGTCATAGGCATAGCGCTTTTACCTCCTGACAAGATTATTATATCATACGTATTACACGTATTCAAGTAAAAAGAATGATAATTTATCTAATGTTAGTTATCAAAAATAGCCCCTAAAATCGTTTCTAAGGGCTTTTAGTTGCTGTATGGTTAAATTTATCGGACAAGGTAAAACACGCGCTAAAATAGAGATAAATTTAAGCTTGTGGCTGTTCTAGTTGCTTTTGTAACTGCTCTAAGTTCTTAATAGCTTTTTGTCTAATGCTAGAGACTTCTCTATAATCTTTTAGACCGCTTGCCTCTACTAAATGTTTGTCTTTTACTCCTTCGATATATTGTAAGGTTAAAATTTTACGTTGTTTTTCGTCTGATAGTTGATTGATTAAGTCTGTCATACGTTGCCGTTTTGCTTTAATTCCTCGTATTGCTACCAATAATCTTGCTTTTCTCTTTCTAATTCTCCTAGACTGTACTGGATAAGTTTTCTCAAGTTCAAGTTTATCATTTTCTAAACTAGAAATAGCATCTTTCAAATCTCTAATGTCTCTTAGTCGCTCGTTAATTGTCATATTGATTTCAAACATAATTTAATACCTCGCTATGATTATATCAAAAATAGCGCGTGTTCTTTGGTTAGTTCTTTGTTCGATTGAGTAAGTTTATTTGTTTTGGGAACTAATAGAACGTTCTTTATTTGTTTGTTTTGTAAATGCACCCTGTTATTTTAGTCCCCCCAACCAATAGCTCACCCCTTTATCTAAATAGCTAGTAAACTTTCTGTAATGTCTCCAGTATGTCTTGGCTCTCATTCTTTTTGGACGGCTTGGAAAATTATCATAATCTACGTACCCTTTTTCTGGATAATAACTAGGGTCTACCTTTCTAGCCTCTTTCAATGCTAGATTAAAATAATACTGACAATCTGTTTTACTTCGGTTTAATGTTTTCTTGTGGACTTGTTGACACGTTCCACAACTAAAATACAGATACTGTTTATAAAGTTTCCTGCACCGTCTACCACAATTAGGACAAAGAAAGAAGTAGCGAGTACCTCCGTATGTTCCTGGTATGCTAGCTAAATTTATCTGTTGGCTATCATAAGTAGTAGTTAGGTTATTAAGGTCAATAGTGATAGTTTGCCCTCTCAACTGTCCACATGTTTTTGACAACCCTTTTTCTTTTAGTGGTTTGATTATCTTTTCTATGGTTAATTCAATCATCTTATCCCCCCTCCTTATATAGAAAACCCAATTTTATTGATTAAATGACAAAAAGAGGCGCGTGCCTCTCTGTCTCAGTCCTTGGATAGTAGCCTACGGGTGTATCACCAGCCATATAATTTAAGCGGTGCTGTTCAAGTTCCAGTCTGTCTTTTTCCGCTTGTTCTAGGTAGTGGTTTTCAGTCATTTTTAGTCTCTCTTTCTTATTTTAAGATAAATTATGTAAAATTTTGCTATTTGTGACCATCTTTGAAAAAACTTGGTCACACCTTTTAAGCTAGTAGTACCAAGGGTTTAGGTGCTGTCAAAATCTTGTGACCGTCTTTTGAAAAATTATTTATATAGAAAAGATGAAATGATTTCCAACTCCTATATATATAAATAAAAAAGATGGTCACACGGTCACATTTATAAAAAATAAAGGGAAAAAGTCAGTATTATCAAGGGTTTCAGCGTGTGACCGTCTTTGAAAATCTTGGTCACAACTTGGTCACACGGTCACAAACTTTGTACCCTCTTACTATTCTATGTAGTCTCTATGTATCCCTTTTGGTACTCCGCCTAGTTTTCTGCCATAAAATTCGTTTGGATCTAATATTTCATAATCTTCTATTGGTACTCGCCCAGATTTTATTGTATAAGTACCGTCGCTTTCTTTGTTCAGTACAGCAAGCATTTTCTTACCGTAACCGTATAGGTTAGCGTTCTTAATACCCTCATCCTCTGTAAATTCTTCTAGCCATTGCTTGATAATGGGTAGTGGTACATGTTGCAACTCATGATAACCGTTAGGGATATAAGTACCAACGACAAAAGAATAATAAAAATCGTTGTCCTCTTTGTATTCATCTAACATGTTTTTAACTGCTTTAGGTTCAATGAATTTATCAAACTCTGCCATATTTAGGATTTTATAGAGTACCCACTCTAAAAGCTCTTTGTTTTTAATAAAGTCGTCTTTGATTTCTGGGCGCTCCACTGTGCCATTAAAATCAGCGTTAAAGGGTACGATACATAACCGCCTATACCAGCCTTGTGACTTGTTTCGACTTCTAGGGATACCATTTCCAGAAAAGATACATAAAAGGCGATAAGTAGCCTCATAGGGCTGTAAATGTTTAGGGTTGACTTGGATAGTATCGCCTGTAACAATACTCATTAGGTCAGAAACGCTATCAAGGTATTTATCAGAAATATCATCACCAATATTACAAACTTTTCCATTAAGGGCTGAAAGTAGGTGCTGTTCTTGGAATTGGTCGGGTTTTAGGTTGCTGATGTTTTCCTTGCCTATCAGATTTTCTAATAGGGCTTGAAATGTCCCTTTTCCGTTGTTCCCATCTCCAGTTAAAATGACCATCTTTTTGCGCGTGCGGTTGGGGTTGATAGCCTCGTTCATGACTTGCCAAAGTAGTGTGATGATTTCTTTATTTCCACAAGCGAGACTGTCGAGCCACTTATCAAAATCAAACCAGCCACCTAAAAGGGGCTTTTTAGCCTCTGGGTTGCATGCTGTGGTTATTTTTGTTGTGATAACATATTTGGAGCTGAATGGTTCTAATTGTTTGGTATGTAAGTTAAAGATACCATTTCTGACTGGTATTAGATAGCTTTCCTGCATAGGGGGCTTGATTTTTGTTTCTGTTCTTAGAAATATAATCACTTCTTCGGTAAATCTCTTAGATGTTAGTCTGCTGTCAAATTTTAGAATAAGTTTATTGACTATATCACGGCTAGCGATATAATAGCCTAGGTCTAAATGGTAAAAATATAGCTGGCTACTATCGGTCAGCTTACTATATCCAATAAAGGTAAAGTAGCAATTTCTAAGTAAAATATTAGCCACCTCAGCAACACTAGGGCGTGGTATTTTGGTTTCTACCTCGCCTTTTCTGTTGCCTTTGGTGATTTCCTTTTCCTCTTTGTGTTCATCTCGCCATGTCTCACCTAATGACTGTAACAGTTGGTATAGTTCTTTCATGGTTTGGGGCTTTTTAATCTGTTTAGCATTATCTAATTCCTGTTGTAATTCATTGATATTCACATTCTCGACCTCTTTCTAATTTCAGATTTTACAATACTTTCAAAAGTTCTATCTAGCTCTCTTTGTGGTATGGGAGTATTAGTAACGCTATTAGCTATCTGTGCAAGCTCATAGGCTGTTTCTATGTCACAATCAACCCATTCATTAAGTAGCAGCCCCACAAAGCGCGTGAGTGCTATGTTACGCCCTCCCTCGTCTCCAAAGCCATGTAACAGGGTATTTATCACGCGCATTGTGATAGATTTCTGACCGTTGGTTTTAGGTGTGTAAGGAGTAGTGCTCTTTTGAGTTGCTCGGTTCTGCCTTGCTCGGTTCTGCCTTGCTTTTGGTACTGGATAATCTTCCCCATGGTTAATATAGCGCAGATATTCTTCTGGGTCGCCTGTGGTTACAGGTAAGCCTTGTAACTGTGACCATGTAAGACTTGCCATATCAAACGGTAACCCAACCTTATCCGCTATCTCCTTGACTACCTGCTTATAGGTTGTCTCATTCATGTTATGGCTAGGCTTTACTACAAGCCTATAACGGGGCTTTTCTGCGGTGTGTTTGATAGTTGGGTAAATAATATAACTATACTCCCAAAGTCGCTCAGAAATGGTTTTAGGTAGGTTTACGCCTGTATCTATCTCATCATAATCTAGGAAAATCAAATCACGATAAATAAGACTTGCATTGTTTCGCTTATAGCTACCGTTTTTCTCTGGCGTGACTTTACCACTTAAACAGTAGGGGGCTTGTGTTCGCTTATATTCTTCTAAATCAGTACCTTTAGGGACTTCCAAGGGTTTAAAATTAGAGATATATTCAAAAGGTTCTAGCTTTCCCTTGTATGGATAAAGTAAAGACCCAAAGCCACGGGTTTCATATATTGTCATTTCTCAGCTCCTAAAAATATTAAAAGGTCGTCGATTTTATAAAAGACTTTGCGCGTGTCCTCGATAGGGGGAGTTAGCCTTTTCAAACCTGCACGCTCCCAACGTTGCAAAGTTTTATAATCTACGTCCAGCTCGTCTTTTATCTGTTTGGGAGTGATCAAGCCTGTTATACGTGGTTTGGGCTTTAGATAATTTTTTAGAAATTCAGATATAAGCTTTAATATGCCACGTTTTAGACTATTTTCGCTCTCTTTGCTTAGGCTAAACATTCATATCAGCCCCTTTCAGTAGTTTCTTATAGCTGTCAAGGTCAGCATTTAACAAAACACTTAGGCGCTTTTGTTCTTCTTGTACTTGATTGTAAAAGGCTTTAGCGCCATCTAATAGCTCCGCCTTATCTGCTGGGATAAAGTAACCACGATTAAAGCCATGTCTTACGCCAATGATAGGGGCACCGTAGCGCGTGATTAAACGGCTAATGATACTTTGTACTGTCCTTTCCTCTAACTTCAAAATAAGGGCTATCTCTGCCCCTGTGATGGGGTTGTCAGCTCCTACCTTGATAAGATTAAGCACGCCCCTATAATTCTCTGGTAGCGGTGGTAGTGTCATTCTGTTACCTCCCTTGTGCTGAACTGTCCCCAAAAATCTGATAGAGATTGATTAGGTTTTCGTTCTGCCCCAATGGAGGGTAGGTTATTTACTGCTCTGTAAATAATGTTCTCTAACATGTCATCACCTAAGCTATCACAAGCCTGTTCATAGGTATCTGCAAACTTGCGCTTAATGTTGTAATAGCACATAGTCACGTTGTAAATGACTGTGTTAGCTACCCTAGTGCCATATAGAGCCGTTAACCTCCTGTGGGCTTGTTCCTCACTTCGTTTTTGCTGTTGTATTCTATCCCATTGCTTGGTGGTATAATTTTCTTTCTTGGCTATAAAAATGCTAGCCTTTGCTAGTGTTGTCAATTTGTTATCCTCGTTTTCTTACTTTTTTGTTAAAAGGTCGTTTTCAAATTGGTTTCTTGTGTTATGCTCTTTTTAAGAGTTAGTTCTCTCCGTATGGTCAAGATACTTAAATCATGATATAATCTAAGTATCAGTAAATTACTAAAATCCCTTTAATAACGGCTTGCCTGCTGTTATTGGATTTAGTTTAATTGTGTGAAAAGGCTTGGAACTTTGGTCGGTTGCATAAGCCTTTTTTGTTGCTTTCACGCGCCTTGTATGGTGCGTTTCTAGTCATCTTTTGGGCTGTCTGTAGTAAATGCCCATAGTAAAAGGTGTAGTAGTGCTGATAGTAAGCCTATTGTGATACCTCCGTTTTCTGTCTGAATACCATGGTTTTTATATCCTGGTAAGTCATGCCTAGGTTAATCATAGCGATAGCCATATCCTCCAAGGCTTGGTATCTGACTAGCTCAGCACTTGTTAAGCTATCAATGCCATTATGTCCGCCACGTTGTGCCATAAGTTGTTTTTTATTTAATCCGCTAGCGCCTTTTAGTAGCAAGTTGTTAATGGTTGGGTGCGCGTGCTTTGGTGCTTGTTCCCATGTCTCTATGCTATCATGTAAGGTTTTACGCTTGGGCTTTTCTAGTGCCCTCTGATAGCGGAACTCTGCCACCTCATTACGTAGCTCAAAGAATGCTTTGACTAGGTTTGTTTTGAACTCTCTAACGGGTTCTGTATTGCCTAGATAGGTGACCAATAGTGTTGCTTGTTGCTCGTTTAACCTATAAACTTTTCTAGGTCGCCCACCTAATGAACCTTTTTCGGGTTTATGGATTTCAAATGACAAAACCCCAAAAACTTCTAAATCCTTTTTATGATTATCAATTAGCTTTCTGACTGAAATATTATCAATTTCAGCATGTTCTGCTATGATGTCGTGTGTTGTATACGGCTCTTTCTTGCCGTCCATGTAAACTATGTTCATAGGTTGCCTGCTCCTTTCTAGCTGTAAAATAGTTCATCAATGGTGATATCTGGCTTAACTTCCGCGACAATGGTCTTGAGTGCTCTCTTTTCCTTGTCATTAAATGGGGTCTTGCCTGTTTCTTTGTTGTTGTATGACTGCAAAGAAATATCTAGCTTGTCCGCCATAGCTTGCTGGGTTAGCCCTAACATGACCCGATAGCCTTTGAGTTTACTCATGCCGTTCTCCTTTCTTTGAAAAATCCCCCCTCCATAGATTGAAAGTGTAAAAGGTTGTGGAGGGAAATACACAATTTTGTTGTGCTTGGTTTGAATGATACACAATAATTTTATCCTTGTCAACTGTTTTTTGATAAAATACACAAAAAAAGTGTACTTTTTTCAAATTATGGTATATAATCACTTTTGAAAGGTCGTGAAAATATGAATAGATTGAAAGAATTAAGGCAAGAAAAAAAGCTATCTCAGAAAGAGTTAGCTAAAAAAATTGGTGTGCATTATAGAACTTTACAAAATTGGGAAAATGGAGAAAGCCAAATCAAACCAGACAAAGCTCAGCAACTAGCTGATTATTTTAGTGTACATATTCCGTTTTTACTGGGTTACTCCCCTACAAGAACAGCAGAAGAAGAAATATCTATGATGATTGATGATTTTAATAATGATTTTATTGAGTTTCTAAAACATCATGATTTATATTTGTCAGATAATCAAATTCCTTTAATTATCAATACAATGTATTCCATGTCAAATATCAATGATAGATACCTAATGAATTATATGAAACATAAAGATTTCGAAGGCTTAGAGATTGCTAAAAATATGGAGTTCAACAAACTTTTTGAATATAGCTCATTTTGGGACATGCAATACAATGGATTAAAGGTGACTAGTAAGTTTTCTGAAAAACCAGATAAAATATATAGTATTTCCGAATTTCAAGACTTACTCAAAAATTCAGAGTGTGAAGATTAACCACTATCAAACTTCATGTATAAATACCTAGCAAAACCACGCGCCTATATAGGCTTATATGCTCGCATTTTCCAACATTTCAAAATCTGAAAGATAGGTTTTTCTAGGTTTTCTGTATGCCATACGCTGAAAAATGTCTAGTTTTGTCTAGTTTTGTAAATACTCTTTTTAACATGTTTCAACAAAATAGTATTTTTAGTAGTTAGCGCGTGGTTTCAACTCTAGCTACCTTTACAAAATCTATACATACCTTAGTAGCTTATCGCTCATTTTATGACCTGTTAAAAGGTCTAAAATTATGATTGTCCAAATATACGCCTAAAACGCCCATAATCGCTTTCTACCCCTCAAGTATATAAAATTATCAACTTATCCAAAACAAACGAAAATAGGGCTATTCTCGTAAGCCTCAGCATGATATAAACCTAATAACTCAAAATCTTTTTAATAACGGCTTGCCTGCTGATGTTTAGAAAGGTTCATATCGTGAAAATTACAGAAGTCAAAAAGAAAAACGGTACGATCGTGTACCGTGCTAGTGTTTATTTAGGTACTGACCAGGTAACAGGTAAGAGATCTAAAACAAGCGTAACAGGTAGGACAAGAAAAGAAACTAGGCAGAAAGCAAAGCACGCGCAAGACGATTTTATTTCTAATGGCTACACGGTTACTAAAGTTGTGCCAGTAAGGAATTATCAAGAATTGGCTGAGTTATGGCTAGAAAGCTACCAACTAACTGTAAAGCCTCAAACATTCATTGCAACTAAGAGAATGCTCTATAATCACTTAATACCAGTCTTTGGCGTTTTGAAATTAAATAAGCTATCTGTTAGCTATATTCAAGGTTTTATTAATGATTTATCTAGAGAGTTGGTACATTATAGTGTTGTACACTCAATCAATAGGCGTGTCTTACAATATGGGGTATCTCTCCAGTTATTGCCATTCAATCCTGCGCGTGATGTCATATTGCCAAAAGTACCAAAAAAGGAAAATAAGGCTATTAAGTTCATAGCTCCAAAAGATTTAAAAGCGTTAATGGCTTACATGGAAAAGCTAGCCAATAAGAAATTTAGCTATTTCTTTGATTATGTTCTATACAGCGTTTTACTTGCCACTGGTTGCCGATTTGGAGAAGTAGTAGCCCTAGAATGGTCTGATATTGACCTAGAGAATGGAACTATCAGCATAACCAAAAATTACAGTAGACTATTAAAGTTAATCGGTACGCCAAAGAGTAAGGCAGGGGTTAGGGTCATCAGCATAGACAAGACAACAATCAATCTGCTACGACTTTACAAGAGTAGACAACGACAATTATTTATCGAGACTGGGGCGCGTGTTTCTGCTGTGGTGTTTGCGACACCTACGAAAGAATACCAAAACATGGCGACTAGACAGGAAAGCCTAGATAGGCGCATTGCTGAAGTTGGTATCCCTAGATTTACCTTTCACGCTTTCCGACATACTCACGCTAGTTTATTGCTAAATGCTGGTATCAGCTATAAAGAATTACAATACCGCCTAGGTCATGCAACATTAGCTATGACCATGGACATTTACGGACACCTTTCCATGGACAAAGAAAAAGAGGCAGTTTCTTATTACGAAAAAGCCATAAATTCTTTATAACTCCACAAAAAGGTGAACAAATTTTATTTTTTGAACTCATAGGTCGATTGAAAAGCCTATTAAATCAACGTTTATAGACAACAAAGGAGTAAACCATGACATTTGAAGAGATTTTACCAGGCTTGAAGGCCAAGAAAAAGTACGTTCGCACAGGCTGGGGCGGGGCGGAGAACTACGTCCAGCTCTTTGACACGATTGAGGTTCACGGGCAAAAACTGGAGGCGACGCCCTATTTCCTCATCAACGTGACAGGCGAGGGCGAAGGCTTCTCCATGTGGAGCCCGACCCCCTGCGATGTCCTTGCGACCGACTGGGTAGAAGTCCATGACTAAGACAGCCCTTATCACCGGCGTTTCCAGCGGCATTGGACTAGCGCAGGCGGAGATTTTTTTGGAAAATGGCTGGCGTGTCTACGGGATTGATCAGGCCAGCAAGCCTGATTTGGCAGGGGACTTCCACTTTCTACAGCTGGACCTGATTGGCGATTTATCACCAGTCTTTTCGTGGTGCCAGACAGTTGATGTCCTCTGTAATACCGCAGGCATTCTAGATGATTACCGTCCCCACCTTGATATTGAGGAGGATGAATTAGCTCGCATCTTCGCGGTTAATTTTTTTGCGGTGACCAGACTAACCCGCCCCTATCTGCAGCAAATGGTGGACAGACAGTCCGGCATCATTATCAATATGTGCTCCATTGCTTCCAGTCTAGCAGGTGGAGGAGGCTCTGCCTATACTGCCTCCAAGCACGCTTTGGCAGGATTTACCAAGCAGCTGGCACTGGACTATGCCAAGGACAAGGTCCAGGTCTTCGGCATCGCCCCTGGTGCCGTTCAGACAGGCATGACCCAGAAGGATTTTGAGCCTGGTGGGCTGGCGGACTGGGTGGCAGACCAGACCCCTATCGGACGCTGGACCCAGCCCAGCGAAATCGCAGAGCTGACCTTCATGCTGGCTACTGGCAAACTCGCTTCCATGCAAGGCCAGATTGTCACTATTGACGGTGGCTGGAGTTTGAAGTAGGGGGAATGTTATGATTCTTGAATCTAATCGTCTTTTGCTTCGTCCTTGGAGCGAGGCAGACGCAGCTGACTTATTTTCTCAGGCCAGTCATCCTGAAGTTGGTCCCGCAGCGGGTTGGCCAGTTCATCAGAGTCTGGAAGAAAGTCGAGAGATTATCAAGACAGTTCTCAGCCAACCCGAAACCTATGCCCTTGTCCTCAAAGAAACAGGTCAGGTCATTGGCAGTATTGGCCTGATGATTGGCAAGCAGAGTGGTCTTGATTTACCTGATTCAGAAGCCGAACTGGGCTATTGGCTTGGTCAATCGTTTTGGGGACAGGGTCTCATTCCAGAAGCTAGTCAAGTTTTACTGGATTACGGATTTGCCCAGTTGAGTTTAGATAAGATTTGGTGTTGTGCATTTGTAGAAAATAGCAAGTCTCTGCGTGTACAAGAAAAGCTGGGTTTTGTATACCAATACCTCTTGGAAGATGTACATTTCCCGCTCATTGATGAAGTCCGTACCGAACGAGTGAGTTTATTGACGAGAGAGGAATGGTATTCTAGAAAGGAAAAACCATGACACCTACACAACTCTGGCAAGATTTTCTTGCCTCCAATCCCCAAGCAGGTCCTGAGCCAGAGGCTTGGGCCTTTGGGGCGGAAGCTGATCGACTGGCTGACTTGGTGGCCAGGGGCATAAAAACTTCGACCAGCTCTGCTCATGCCCTCTACGCAGTAGAGGGAGAAGAAATCCCAAGAGCTGGTGGCTATGACATCATTCTGGACGGACAAGGTCAGGCTGTGTGCATTATCCAGACCACCAAGGTCTATGTGACGCCCTTTTCCCAAGTGACGGAAAATCATGCCTATAAGGAGGGCGAGTTCCGTCAGGAAGGTGACTTGTCTGACATAAAAGCGAAAAGTCTGATCCACTGGCGACAGGTCCATGAAGAGCTTTTCACTATCTGGCTGGAAGAAGCAGGCCTGTCCTTCTCAGAAGATATGCTAGTCGTCTGTGAAGAATTTGAATTAGTTTACCCTAAAAACTAGGTTCTTGCTTGTTTATTTTTAGTTATTTATATTATAATAATATAAAATTAAACAAGGAGGTTCCTATGGATAAGGAACGTGTCATCAATTTATTGGACCAGCTTTCTTCTATTCTTGCTGGAAAAGAGGAGGAGATTGGCAAAGAGAAGACAGGGAAGTTGCAGTCGGTCTTGCTTGTTGCCAAGGAAGATGTGGCTAGTAAGGAAGGAGTGGCTTTGGCAAATAGTTTGTCAGGCTTTGTGCAGACCATTTCTAATGCTAGTCTTCCAGGTGCCAATCTCCGTTTTACAGACCAAGAACGCCCTGTTTGGGAAGAGTTTAAAGCCTTGACAGAGAAAGCAAGAGAAGATGGTCAACGAGGTCTTCATCTAATATTCTAAGGAGCTCAGGCTCCTTTTTCTATCCTAGATTGTAGCATCTTTCTTGAACCTGGCATCAAAACAGTCCAGTGGGTTTAGGCTATTCAGTGAAGTGCCTCAACCTAAACCTAGAAAGGTAAAAGTGAGGAAAAGGTTGAGAAGCTGGCGGTAGTCAGTTCACATCATTCAGGAACTATAGTTAGCCCAGACTAGATGCTTGGAAGTGAGAGGGCTACTTTGCATTTTGTCGAGTTCTCTTTCACTTCTTCCGCTATTTTCCAAAAACATCAAAATTTGCTATAATAGGAGTATATCATTGAAAAGAGAGAAAACTATGAGCAATAACTATGCAATTATCCTAGCGGCGGGTAAGGGAACTCGCATGAAGTCTGACTTGCCAAAGGTCTTACACAAAGTGGCAGGAATTACCATGTTGGAGCATGTCAAACGGGCTGTAGATGCTATGGAACCTGCTAAAACAGTAACCATTGTCGGTCACAAGGCAGAATTGGTGCAGACTGTTCTCGAAGGGCAGTCAGAGTTTGCCCTTCAATCTGAACAGTTGGGGACAGGCCACGCCGTTATGATGGCTGAGCCAGCTCTTGCAGGTTTGGAAGGTCAGACCCTTGTTATCGCAGGGGATACTCCGCTGATTACAGGAGAAAGCTTGAAGAACCTCATTAACTTCCATGTCAGCCACAAGAACGTTGCGACTATCTTGACAGCTCAGGCTGATAACCCATTCGGATATGGTCGGATTATTCGCAATGCTGATGGGGAAGTGCAAAAAATTGTTGAACAAAAAGATGCCAGTGACTTTGAAAAACAAGTGAAAGAAATCAATACAGGAACCTATTTGTTTGATAATAAACGTCTTTTTGAAGCGCTTAAAGATATTAATACGGACAATGCCCAAGGTGAGTACTATCTGACAGATGTTATTTCGATTTTCCGTCAGGCAGGCGAAAAGGTTGGTGCCTATGTATTGCGTGATTTTGATGAAAGTTTGGGTGTCAATGATCGTGTCGCTCTAGCGACTGCAGAAGCTGTGATGCGCAAGCGAATCAATGAAAAACACATGATTAACGGAGTAACTTTTGTTAATCCAGAAGCGACTTATATTGACATCGATGTGGAAATCGGTGCAGAAGCTGTTATTGAAGCTAACGTTGTCTTGAAAGGGCAGACAGTCATTGGAGAACGTACAGTTTTAACCAATGGTACACGTGTACGTGATGCGAAAATTGCTGCAGATGTCGTCATCAGCAACTCAGACATTGAAGAATCTGTCATTGAAGAAGGGGTGACGGTAGGACCATACGCCCATATTCGTCCAGGTAGTCTTTTGAAAAAAGATGTTCATGTTGGAAACTTTGTGGAAATCAAGGCCTCTACACTTGGTCAAGGAACGAAGTCTGGTCATTTGACCTACCTAGGAAATGCAACGATTGGCAATAATGTTAACGTTGGTGCTGGCACCATCACTGTCAATTACGACGGTAAAAATAAATTTAAAACAACCGTTGGAGATAATGCCTTTGTTGGCTCTAACTCAACCATTATCGCACCAGTAACTATTGGGGACAATGCCTTGTTGGCTGCAGGTTCTGTTATTACAAAAGATATTCCAGAGGATGCCATCGGTATTGGTCGTGGTCGTCAAGAAAACAAAGAAGGTTATGCGACTCGTTTTCCGTTCCATCCAAGTCAAAAATAGGTAATCGTATGAATTTTGAAGAAAAAACCATTGAGCGGACAGAAATTTTTAAAGGGCACATTTTTGATGTAGTAGTAGATGATGTTGCCCTGCCAAATGGTGGAACTGGTAAGCGCGAACTCATTTTCCACAAGGGAGCAGTTTGCGTTTTAGCCGTCACTCCAGAAGGTAAAATGATTTTAGTCAAACAATACCGCAAGGCTATTGAACGTACTATTTATGAAATTCCGGCGGGGAAATTGGAGCTGGGCGAAGAAGATACGCTTGAAGATGCTGCTTTGCGTGAATTAGAAGAAGAAACAGGCTATACTAGTGACAAACTGACCTTGTTGGCAGATTTCTATTCAGCCATCGGTTTTTGTAATGAACGAATTCGCCTTTATTTAGCAGATAACCTTATCAAGGTTGAAAATCCTCGTCCAATGGATGAAGATGAGGTTATCGAATTACATGAGGTAACCTTGGAAGAGGCTTTGAACTTGTTGGCTACTGGCGATATTTGTGATGCAAAGACCATCATGGCTATCCAATATTTACAACTCATGAGAAAGTAGGAAACTAGCAATGGGCAAGCCCTTGTTGACGGATGAAATTTTAGAGAAAGTGAAAAAGAAACAGTATTCCGACCAATCTAGCCAGTTTGGACACTATCGTCCAAACCAGGATATATCAATGGATGATGCTCTATTCGATCCATATCTAGAAGAAGATTATCAGGGATATGAAGAGGGACAAACGATCCGAATCCCGGTCAAACCTACTGTAGTAAAAAGTCGCCGTATCGAAACCATCAAGCGAGAAGCTTTCCGCAGTAAGGTAAACAAAATCCTTTTTTGGGTCATCATCTTACTGATAATGTTTATCATTGCAGTATTATTTATTTAGGAGAAGAGATGAAATTTGGAATTATCGCAGCCATGCCTCAGGAATTAAAGATTTTGGTCGAGCATCTACAAGATGCAACTGAAATCGATGTCTTGGGTCGAACTTACTATCAGGGACGAATCGGTCAACATGAAGTCGTTCTTGTTCAGTCAGGTATCGGTAAGGTTATGTCAGCTATGTCCGTGGCTGTTTTGGCAGATCGTTTTTCAGTTGATGTCATTGTTAATACTGGCTCGGCAGGAGCTGTTGCCGAAGGTATTGCCATCGGTGATGTGGTTGTAGCAAATCAATTGGCTTACCATGATGTCGATGTGACAGCTTTTGGCTATGCTTACGGGCAAATGGCAGGGCAGGAATTGTATTATCCAGCAGACCAAGTCTTGTTAGAACAGCTAAGAACCGTTTTAGCAGAGCAGGAAATGATTAGCCATGTGGGTCTGATTGTGACAGGTGACAGTTTTATCGCAGGTCAGGAGAGAATCGCTACAATCAAAACTCATTTTCCAGAAGTCCTTGCCGTAGAGATGGAAGGAGCAGCTATCGCTCAAGCAGCTGTCAATACAGGTAAGCCATTCTTGGTTATCCGAGCCATGAGTGATACAGCTCAGGGAGATGCCAATATCACCTTTGATGAATTTATTATTCAAGCAGGAGAACGCTCTGCCCAGACCTTGATTGCCTTTCTGGAGAAAAATTAAGCAGATTGTGACAACAATACATTGAAATAGGATGACAGTAGCAAAGAGTTGTTACTGTTTTTCTTATGCAGTAATTTGAGCCCGATATTATAAGGTTTCGGCTATCTGTCCCCATACAGTTGTGAATATGTAATGTTGAAAAATGTATGATAATCATTTACAATTTTGTTTATGAAAAATAATTTAGGAGGAAGATTTGATGCAACGATTATTGCTTGCAAATGATTTGCCTGGTGTGGGCAAGGTTGCCCTAGCCACTAGTATACCAATTGCAGCAGCTTGTCAGGTAGAAACAATGCTTTTACCAACGGTACTACTTTCTTCTCATACGGGTGGTTTTCCAGATGTTGTCGTTGAAGATATGACTGACTTGAATCGAGCCTATTTTGAACAGTGGAAGAACTTGAATTTGGAGTTGGCAGGCATCTTGTCTGGCTACTGTAGAAATCCTCAGCAACTAAGTCAATTGGCTATGTATGCTAAACAAACAGAGACACCGTTGATTGTTGATCCGGTCATGGGGGATGGAGGGAAGTTGTATACGGGTTTCACCCCTACCTATGTAGAAGCCATGAAAGAATTGACTCAGTCGGCCAAGCTCATTCTTCCCAATGTAACAGAGGCAGCTTTTTTGACAGGGAGGGATTATTTGGGAGCTTGCTACGATAGGGCGGCTATTGAGGACTTACTGGAAGCTTTAGCAGAGCAGGTGTCTGCAGATATTGTACTGACAGGGATTTCCTTTGATGATAGCCAAATAGGTGTAGCCTATTTTCAGCAGGAAACAGGGGAAATAACTACCTATATGTCTAAAAAATATCCAGCAAATTTCTTTGGAACAGGTGACATTCTATCTACCTTGTTGGCTGTAGCAACCATCCAACAAATCAATCTCCATCAAGCCATCCCTCTAGCTTTAGATTTTATCGACAAGAGTTTAGAGCGTACTCTCGCTTTGGATAGAGACTTGAAATTTGGGATTTCCTTTGAACCTTTTCTAGCAGCATTACAGCAGGCATTTCAAACATTAAAGGAGAAATTATGAAACAGAATCAATTGCGTCAATTAACAGAAATTAGCCTATTTGCAGCCCTTATTTGTGTGGTTGTCTTCTTTATTCGTATTCCTTTTGGGAGTCAATTTGTCCATCTAGGCAATGCTCTGGTGGTAGTAGGAGTACTAATCTTTGGTGCTAAAAAAGGGGCGCTAGCAGCCTCACTCGGTCTAGGCATCTTCGATTTACTGTCGGGATATGCTTCCGTTGCTTGGATTACCATTCTAGAATCACTCATTGTCTGTTTTGTCCTCCACTTATTTTATGAGAAATTCCTACAGGCAAACGATAGTCTATCAAATATTATGTTGGTTGGGATAGTTGCAGCCCTCACAAAAACTATCTTGAACCTGTTGAAGTACACATTGACGGGGAGTTTAGTCGGTGGACTAACGCCATCAGCATCATTTTTAGCTGCTTTGGGTCGGATTTTAGGAACCTATGGCACTGCGATTACGACCATCATTGCTGTACCTATTCTTTATCAGGTATGTAAAAGGTTATATAAGAGAAAATAATTTATATTGGTGACATTAGTTAAATTCAATATGAAAAAAGGTCAGAAGGACTACACTGTAAGTGACGAAACAAACAGGAGGTTATACTCTTCGAAAATCAAAATTATCCGTTGTCAACTTGCCTTGATGAACTCCAGTTATATCTTCGGCTTCGTTTCCTAGGCTACTTTTGATTTTCATTGAGTATTAGTACAAGTTCTTTCAAATATCGCCGCAATGTTGTCCTATCTTATAGTAGAGACAAAAATAAAAGCACAGACAATTCGGCTGTATTTCATCAAAAATCAGCTTGAATCTATCTGTGTTTTTATTGGCTAGTTCTTATACTCATGTTTGTTGCGTATTTTTTAAAGCTCGTCAGTAGAGTGGGTTAGTTTTTCCGGCGATGACTAACATCATTAATTCGTCAAGCACAAAGCCCTCACTAAGATTATACACCTAGTGAGGGCTTCATATTTATTTTCATTATTCTGTGGGTGAGGTCGGAACCATCAGGGATGACTTTCCCAGCTTTTTTTATTATTTTTCTAAAGTAAATTCTTCATTTCCGTTAATAATGGTGGTATTTCCCTTGCGAGAATAGGAAATAATATCTTTTACGGAAATATCATATGTAGTTAGCTGGTTGATGGCTGCGTCATTAATTTTTGTAATGGTCACGGTATGGAAGAGCTGATCGACTTCTCCCTCGAAAAAGGTAGCAGAGATAGTACCAGTTTCTTGATTGTATGTGGCACCTAGTTCTTTAGCATACTCGTCTTGGTACTTATGAAATTCTTTTTCCGCCTCAGCTTGTGTAGGTAGAAATGATTTCAATTGCTTTTCATAGTCTGCTCCGAGAGCGGTTGTTAAGTATTCTTCTACGGAAATTCCTAGAGAACTTGCTTCTTTTTGTGCTTCCTCTAACATTACCTTGTAAGCTTGATCCAAGGTTAATTTTGCGATTTTAGGAATATCAAAGCTTGTTGTAGCGGTGAAGACAGCTTTCTTATCTACGACTGTCATCGTATAAGTTGCATCAATCCACGTTTTATCGATACCTGGAAGTTGATTTTGTAACTCCTTGATACTGGTTTTGACAATGTCTTGTTCAGCTTGGGAATTGCGCCATGTACCGCTAATGTTGCCACTATTATATTTGAATAATGCAAGACAGGCAAAAAATACGATAATAGCGGTAAAGAGTGTGATAATAATTCTAAGGACGCGATTACGTTTCTTTTTCTGTTTCGCAACGAGTTCTTCGAAAGTTTGAGTAGATGTATTTTCCATATATTCTCCTTTTATTTCCCTATTTTTAATATACTATAGTTTGTTTGCTTTGTCAATGGTCGTAGGGATGGAAACACGCTATCTATATGAAGAAAAAGGTATGTAAGTATTTTCTTGTTGTATGCATTTTTTTAAAAGCTTTTGTAAAGCCTTCGCTTTAACAAGGACAATCCCTCATTTCCAAGGCTATTATATTACATTTTTTCTACTAAAAACTGACAGCAGTCGTGAAAATATGGTTTATAAAACAAATTTTTTCATGCGTTTGTCGTGGAATGGAAAATTTATTCACGAACAATCATTGTCAGTTGTTTTTTTCTTGCAAAAATCAAAAATAAAATGTATACTGATTAATTGTTAACTGGTTAATAAGTCTAGGAGGACAAAAATGAAAAAGAAAACAACCTTATTTGCCTTGACAGGCATTATCCTATCTTGTCATCTTTTTTTGGCGGGTTGCCAAAAAACAGAGAATACTGCAATAAATCATCAAGATGTTCAAAGTAGCAATGTCTCAAAAGTAGATGAAAATACGATTGTGGTGTCTGAAATTAAATCTAATGGCTATATGCGTCTATATGGAGAAGAGTCATACTTTTTTGAAGGTCCTATCCCGTATGCGGCACACTTTTTAAAAGATACCCTTCCAGATTCTGATTATAAATTGAATAAAGAAGATATTCAGTATCAGCTAGAGAAAGGTTATATTATAAAAGTAAATGAGCAGTACTTCTACTATCCAAAGGATAAAGATGCTAATGTAATTTCTATTTCTGAAGCTAAGAAACTCACCAAAAATCAAAAGAAACCTACTTCTCAAGCTAAAAAAGGGGTAGCTGGTGTTGATTATCCTACAGATGATGGATTTCTTTTTGAAAATGAAGGTCAAATTCTTTCAAAAACGGATGAGGGACTGGTCTTAGAACATAATGGTCATTCACATTTTATTTTCTATAAGGATTTAAAAGAAAGCAAATGGTCCTATTTGGTACCCAAAGAGTACATTGAGAATAGCCAATCCAGCTCACATTCCAACGCAAAGCAAGCGAAGCTATCACAAACTTTTGATGATGGTTATGTATTTGATCCGAAAGATATAGTGGCTGAAGATGCGAATGGCTATACGGTACGTCATGGAGATCATTATCATTATATTTGGAAATCAAGTTTGCAACACGGACAAGGAAATACTGGGGAGACCATTGGAAAAAAGGGACAGATTACTGTTCTTGATAATCATTCGTTGCATACTCCGACCACAAGAAATAATTTCGTTCCACTCAAGTCTACCACAGAAAAAGGGCATACTTCCACTCAGTCTAATTCAAAAAAAGCTTTCCCAGGTATTGATTATCCAACAAGCGACGGTTTCATTTTTGATGGTAGTGGAGTCCAAGGTCAAACAGCGTTAGGGTTACTCATTGGCCATGGTACGCATACTCATTTAATTCCGTACAGTCATTTGATAGGAAGTCTGTGGGAGTCTTATATTCCTATTCAGTATTTAGAGACTGCTAGAGCAGAATACCATTCGTCAACTTCCACTCAAGTTGATGTAGAAATTCCGTTGTCACCACAAGAAGGCGGGAAACCTAACTCAAGTGTAGAAGAAGAACGAGAAGCTAAAAAGAGCTACCTAGCCGAAAACCTGCATGTTTCAAAAGAAAAAATCAAGGTGATAGAAACAGATGCAGGACCTGCTTTCGTTTACCCTCATGGTGACCATTCTCATACAATCTTGATTGAGAAAATTGAAGTTGGAAAACCAATCGAAGACCCTCACCGTGACCCACATGCTCATGATAAAATTGGAATGGCTACTTTAAAACAATTAGGTTTTGATGATGAGATTATTGAAGATATTTTGCATGCTACGGCTGATACTCCTTTCCCATCTAATGAAACAGATTCCGAGAAGATGAGAGAGTGGTTAAAAACGGTAAAATATCTAAATATTGGTCAGCGAAAAGATCCGCTAAAGAGAGCCGGTCTGGACTTGATGCCAAATGTTGAAGTGTTAGGGATTGGTTTTACGCCAATTGATGATGTAAAACCTATCTTGCAATTTAAAAAATTGAAACAATTATGGATGACTAGCACAGGCGTTAAGGATTATCAGTTTTTGAAAGAAATTCCAACATTAGAGGGAATTGACTTATCACAAAATGGTGTTTCTGATTTGGGCTTTTTGGAAGAATTTCCAAACTTAAAAGTAGTTTCTGCTGCAGGAAATGACATTGAAGATATCACTATTCTAGCTAAATTAAAAACTTTGGAATCCTTAAATTTAGATCATAATAAAGTGACGGATTTATCCCCATTAGCAGATTTGTCACAATTGACAGCTGTTAGTTTAGATAATAATCGTATCACAGATTTATCTGCGCTTCAAAACAAGAAGAAGTTAACCCGTTTGTATATATCACAGAATCCTCAATTGGATATATCAACTCTAAAAACAGAGAATTTAGAAGAACTGACAGCTAATGAAAGTAATGTAAAAGATCTTCAGTTTGTAAAAAACAATCCAAATTTAACTAGTCTTACTCTTAAGAATAATAAGATTACTGAATTACAAGGGATAGAAGAAAATGAAAAATTAGTAAATCTGGATGTAGAGGGGAATCAAATTAAGACTTTGGAAATAGAGGGTAAACAAGAATCGGTTGTTCGATTAAATGTTGCAGATAATCAATTGAAGAATCTAGAAGGAGTCAATGATTACAAAGCCTTAGAAGACCTGAATGCTTCAAAAAATGATATTGAAACACTTGCCATCACAGAGCCAAATAAGACTTTGAAAACAATTGATGTGAGTGAAAATCACATTCCGAAGGAAGAATTAAATCTAAATGATAAGAAGATCCCATCTGCGATTGCAGAACATTTTCCAGCAGTTGAAGGTGGCAGTATCGAGAACAATCAACCTAAAGAAGTTGATAAGGAAGCAAAGGTAAGCGAATAATTCTCCATGTTTGGTAAAGACCTAGTGTCTAAGATAGTCAACTAGTAGCTTTTTGTGTTATACTATAGAAAAATACCAAAGGAGCCATATTATGGGACTATTTTCAGGTTTACTAGGTAATGCCTCGCAAATGGATAATGATAAGATTGAGCAGGAATTGGAGCATGTTCTACTGGATAATGAACAGGTTGAGATGGCATTTAGTCTGGTTCGTGATTTGATTGTTTTTACAGAATATCGATTGATTTTGGTCGATAAGCAAGGAATGACTGGGAAAAAGGTATCTTATAAATCGATTCCTTACCGCTCGATTTCACGCTTTACGGTAGAAACCTCTGGTCATTTTGACTTAGATGCCGAGCTGAAAATATGGATTTCATCGGCTGTTGAACCTGCTGAAGTTCTTCAGTTTAAGAGCGATAAGAGTGTCATTGCTATTCAAAAAGCTCTGGCTTCAGCTGTCTTAGGAAAATAGGAAAAAAGTACAGAAAGTGGCTATTCGCTTTCTGCTTTTTTTGATATACTAAGGTGGACTGTTTGTGAGGAGAGAATATGATTCAGATAAAATGGAGAGACTGCTTATTGATATGTTTTGGGGCAATCCTATATGCCCTTGTTTTGAATATGCTCATCATTCCACATGAATTTGGCGAAGGTGGGATTACTGGTGTTACCCTACTTTTGTTTTATACGACAGGGATTGAAACAAGTCTGTCCAGTTTTGTTTTGAATGGGATTTTGATTGTATTAGCCTACCGCTTTTTGAGTAAGTTAACGGTTTTCTATACTTTCTTAGCGGTTGCTACTATGTCCTTAACCATGCATTATACGACTTTTCTGCAAATAAAATGGTTGCCCCTGATTCCCTCTGCTCTCTTGGCGGGATTGGTGACAGGTTTATCAATGGCTCTAGTCATTTATGGAAACGGGTCCACGGCAGGAAGTGATATTATTGCATTGTTGTGTAATAAATATTTCAAATGGAAGATTTCCACCGTTATTCTCATTTTTGATGTATTTGTTGTAACTCCTTTGGCTTTTAAAATTGGGCTTGTAAAAACATTTTGGACATTGGTAATGGTTGTCATTATCAGTAAGAGTTTGGACTGGTTCTTGCAAGCATTGAAAAGGAACAATCATAAATAAAAATACAAGAAAAACCTAGCTGTGCATATATATAGCTAGGTTTTTTGTTATGGTCGAATGAGTTAACTTTCAGACAAGGAGCTGGTACTAGAGTAGGGCAAACCGAAAGTGTCGGTGTATCAAAGCTAATTCAAATGACTGATATGTAAAGCCCTTTGTCAAGTAAAAACAATCGAACTGATAAAAAATGAAAAGTATCTAGAAAGAGCCTAGTTCTTAGCTTCGGGCATTGGCCACTCTGATATTCGTGGAT
>NZ_JAOTGI010000026.1:0-31875 GCF_044427255.1 Streptococcus sp. 2021WUSS126
ATATCATAATAGTTAAAAAATTGGGTTAAAAACTTCCTTTTTGTGCGCCCTAAATACAAAAACTATTCCCGTCTTATCATCAACTGCTCGGACGGGAATAGTTTCTTTTATTGCTTAAATGCTTAACCTAATGACATTGGACCAGAGTCGAGTTTTCCAAATAATTATTTTACAGTTGCAGTGCTTGTGATCACTTCTACAGCTTTCTTCACAGCGATGTCGTGTTTAAGCATTTCTGGTGAGAGCAAGCTACGAACTTGTGCGACTTCCATCTTGTAAGTTGCTGCCAAGTCTTCAATTTCTTTGTTGATTTCTTCTTCAGTTGCTTCGAAACCTTCTGCTTTAGCTACTGCTTCAACAACCAAGTTTGTCTTAGTGCGTTTTTCAGCATCTGCTTCGTATTGTTTATGAAGGTCTTCACGAGTTGTACCAGTGATTTGGAAGTACATATCTGGTGAGATACCTTGCTGTTGCATACCACCCAAGAATTCATTGATTGCACGGTGAACTTCTTCGTGGATCATTTCTTCTGGCAATTCAACGATTTCAGCGTTTTCTACAGCCAATTCAAGAGCTGCTGATTCAACTGCATCGTCAAAGGCAACTTCTTTTGCTGCTTCCAATTCTTTACGGTACTTGGCTTTCAACTCATCAAGTGTTTCTACTTCTTCGTCGATGTCTTTTGCCAATTCGTCATCCAAAGCTGGAACTTCTTTTGCTTTTACTTCGTGGATTTTTGTTACGAAGAGGGCTGGTTTTCCTGCAAGGTCAGCTGCTTGGTAGTCTTCTGGGAAAGTCACTTCAACATTTACTTCTTCACCAGCTGCGTGGCCTACCAATTGTGCTTCAAAACCTGGGATGAATTGACCTGAACCAAGTCCAAGTGAGAAGTTCTCACCTTTACCGCCGTCAAATTCAACGCCGTCGATTGAACCTACAAAGTCGATAACAACTGTGTCGCCTTCAGCTGCTGGGCCTTCTTTGATAACCAATTCAGCCAAGTTGTTGCGTTCGCGTTCGATTTTTGCATCTACTTCTTCGTCAGATACTTCTTTAGTTGCTTCTACTGAAACTGCCAAGTTTTTGTAGTCACCCAATTTTACTTCAGGTTTTGTCACAACTTCAGCAGTGATTGTCCAGTCTTGGCCTTTTTCCATAGATACAACGTCGATTTTTGGTTGTGCAACGACTTCAAGACCAGCTTCAGCAACTGCTGCTTCATAAGCTGCTGGTAACAGAGCGTTTACTACATCTTGGTAAAGTGCTTCTTCACCAAATTTTTGGTTGAAAACGGCACGTGGCAAGTGACCTTTACGGAAACCTGGAAGATTGATATCTTTCTTAACTTTGTTGAAAACGCGGTCCAATTCTGGTTTGATTGCATCTTGACCGATTGTGAAAGTCAAAACGCCGCGGTTTGTTTCTTTTGCTTCAAATGATACAGACATTCTGTCATTCTCCTTAAAATTTTATTGCATACTCTTCATTATACCACAAATGACAAGGATTTCAACGATTTTATAATGGACTTTCGGGAAATGGCAGAGCTGGAAGCTAATCTTCTAATCTGGTTGCTGTCCGTCGTGAGCCAGCCACTTGCAGTCAGTCAAACTCATTTCGGAGAAGACGGCTTCAAAAGAAGAATCTTCTGGCGAGCAGGCATAGATTCCAAAATGGATTTTACCACTGCCTTCATGTAGGTGACAAATCCGCATCTGCTCAAAATGGACACCATCTTTAGAGTTTTCGATGCAGAAATCACTACCCCGTCGGCTCAAACGGTAATAGATTGACTTGACAGAAGCAGGTATTTCCTGAGTTGCCCAGTCTGAAAAACCGTGATTGGTCACGACACTGCCCAAGTGCTGAAAGTCTTCATTTTCATACTCAATCGAGCCCTTAATCCAGTTTTCCGAGTCCTGATAGACCACGACACCACACTGGTCAAAGCGGGTATGACTATTGGAAAAATCCGTCTTAACCGTAAAGGAGAAATACTCTTCCTCCGTATCCATCAAGAGCAGGGGAGCATTGTCATTGACAAAATGGTAATAGGTCTTCTGCCACAAGTCCGTATGAGCTTGGGTTGTGATTCTGATTTCCTTGTCTGAAATCTGGTAGTTTTCTGGCTCTCGCACCCAGTAAAAATTCTTCGTGTTCATTTGATCTCCTTTCATTTTTGACTGTCTAACCAATCACCGATTGCTGCTTCTGCCTGTCTCGCCAAGTTTTCCTGCTCTGCATTGACCACTTGGGACATATCCGTCGTCGCCCCTGTCAAGCCTTCGGGATTGTTGGACTCGATGAAACTGTGGACGGCTTCTGGATACTCAATGACATCCACCGTGCGACCCGCTTCTTTCATATCTTCTATAAAGGGCTTGGCCTTTTGGGAAATGGGGTCCTGACCTGCCAAGTCAAACTGTTCCTTGACCAATAATTCGCTGGCAAGGGCTGCATAGTTGGCACCTGCCGAATAGCCGATAATGGAAAACTGAGTCAAATATACTCCATAGGACAAATCAAGGGAGATTTGATATGATTGTCACTAAAATTCACCCCATAAAATTTACTCTCCATTTTGCAATTGACTATAAAAAAACAGATGGTCAAACGCTCCTTTCGACACATATGTGTTTCCCTACTACTGCTCATTTACAATTCTTACAAACTCGAAAAGAGAATAAAGTAAATGGAACTGTTCTAGCGCGACACCTGAATCAATCCTTCTGACCTGGTGAAGTCGACCGAGAAACAGCCCATAAAATTGGACTTAAACTCTGTAAAAACATCTTAATTGTTTCTAAAGAATTATCAATACTCTCCCATTGAATTATCTTTAAAAACATCAGTCATATAAATTATTGCATATCACCTAATATTTGAAAAACTTTTTCAGAGTAAGTCTTCCGAATCATCTCAGCCAATTGTTCAGACGATATTAGCTTACCACTTTTATACCAAGTTGTTATGGTGCTAAATGCTCCTGCAATATAAAATTCTAGAATGAAATGTTTCTCAGGATCAGAATCATCAACTTGAAATAATGTTTCGAGTGAACTTTGCAATCTTTGCTTGAATTTATCAACATAGAGGGGTGAGTTAAGGGAATTTAAAAGCGTTGATAGATAGCGGTCATTATCCTGATAAAATTGCTCAATAATAGCTGTAAAATCAGATAAATTGCCAAGAATTACCGTTTGATAGGTTTCCCATTGATCAAAAATCTCATTTTCGATTGCATCAAGAATATCATAAACGCTATCAAAATAACGATAAAAGGTACTACGATTATAACCTGCAGTTTCAATAACTTGACTGACTGTGATTTTGTCAATCGGATTCTGACGGTATAAGATACAGAAGGCATCCATAATGTCCCCCCTCGTCCGTGTCCTTCTATCTGGTTGCTTATTCAAGTGAGTTCCTCCATTTTGCAACACTTTGGCCTAAATTGTTTCTTGATACAGATTCAGCCGAATACTATAATTATAACACACAGTGTTTCATTATCAAAAAAAGGAGAAACTCAATGAAATTTATCAATAATCACTGGTACGACCTCTGCGGTTTACTCGCCATTCCAGTAGCAATTTTTGCTATCCTCAATTATGAAAACATGCCGACCTTGCAGTTGCTGGCACTGCTCAACTTTATCGTTATTCTGCTCCACCAATTTGAAGAATACCGTTTTCCTGGTGGCGGCCAAGCCTTGCCAAATACCATCCGAGGTAAAGATGCAATTCATGATCGTTACCCACTTAATCAGCAAAATGCAATGGCTGGAAATCTCTTTGTGAGCCTTATTTCTTACACCTTGCCGATTTTCTTCCCAAATCAAATTTGGTTAGCCTTGATGCCCGTCATACTAGGGTGTTTCTTCCAAGTTATTATGCACATTATTATCGGTGGTTTTAAATATAAGCTCTACTATAACCCTGGTGTAATTGCAGTTGTCTTTGGCCATGTTCCTATCGGTATCTACTTCTTCTGGTATACCATTTCGAATAACCTAATTGGTTTCTGGGATATTATTTTGGGACTAGTTTATATGGCATTCTCTGGCTTACTCTATACCAAACTCTTCTATGGCAAAATGGCAGATAAAAATACACTTTACCCATTTACACAAGACGAAATGAACCGTTTCGACATGTACAAAAAAATTACAACAAGTAAAGCCTACTTAGATGAAAAATAATTTATTACATACTGTGTCAACCTTTGGTCACAACCAAAGGTTTTTTGATAAGTATGATATCATTCCATCTTTTGTCACTAAATCAATAACTCTTTCAGAAAAAGTTATAACTTCATTTTGCTTTCAACCATTTCAATATATCAGCTTCTGCCTGTCTTGCCAAGCTTTCCTGCTCCGCATTGACCACTTGGGACATATCCGTCGTTGCCCCTGTCAAACCTTCGGGGTTGTTGGACTCGATGAAGCTGTGGACGGCTTCTGGATAGTCGAGGACATCCACCGTGCGACCCGCTTTTTTCATGTCTTCTATAAAGGGCTTGGCCTTTTGGGAAATGGGGTCCTGACCTGCCAAGACAAAAAGCGTTGGTGGGAAATGCTCCCCTTGATTTCCCACAGAAAGTCCCGTCGTCCAGGGATAAGCCATAATCAAACCTGCTAAATCAAACTGTTCCTTGACCAATAATTCACTGGCAAGAGCTGCATAGTTGGCACCTGCCGAATAGCCGATAATGGAAAACTGGGCCGGATCCACTCCATAAGCAGCCTTTTCCTTGGCGAAATACAAGACCGTATCCTTGATTTCCTCTGCTCCGTAGGAAATGGGTTGGACGTCCGCCTTGGTATAATTGACCGTTACAATGACAGCCTGCCATTGATCCGCCAGTCGCTGACTTTGCGTATCCAGGACATCCGCATCTCCTCCGACAAAACCGCCACCGTGGACATTGACCACCAAGGGAAGCAGAGTTTGACTGGCCTGACTTGGACGGTAAAGGTTGACACGAACAGGCTCTTTTCCAGGTCGCTTAATCACCAATCGCTCTCCTATCAGCTGACTATCAGGCTTCACCAAGACTGCTCGGTGGGCTTGATTGTTTGCACGATAGGACTGCAAGAAAACAGTAAAACCGACCAGCAAGAGTAGACTAAGCACTGTCCAGAGGGACAAGAGGATCAACTGGATTTTCCATTTCCTAGGTAGTTCTCTAAACTTCATCTTATCCCACCATTACCTGTATCAAAGACCCCAAGGTCAGCCAAAAATAGAGTAAGAATAACAGAGGTAAGAGCACCGCCGCAATTCGTAAGGCAATCATCCATTTACGCCACTTGGGTGGCAAATCGTGTAAGGTTTTTAATTTCATTCTTTCGTTCGTTCTTCTAAAAATGTCATCATACGGTCAAAGGCTTCTGCAGACACAGGGTCGTTTCGCAAATTTGACACAAAACCATGCGGTTTTTCCAGTCCTTTTTCTGCTAAGGGATCGACCAACTCATGAACAACATCCGCCTGTTTCAAGGCCTGTTGAAGCGTGATTAGGTCGGTACGGTATTCACTGCCCAAAAGGAAACTTGCTGGATAATCCTTGGTCACATGGAGAATCGGATTGTAAGCATTGATTTCTTCCTGACTGAGATAAATGGTCTCCGCCACGTAGTTGCCCACCAGCATCTTGGCTCCCAGAGAAAGCTTGGGATAATCCAAAGGGGCATCATCAATGACTAAGGCTTTGACCTGTTCTTTTGCGATACTTGGCTCGATGTTCAATAGCTGAGCGTAGTCCGGATTGGCTAAGATACTGCCATATTGGGCAACCATGATTGCACCTGCAGAGGATCCCATTAGAACGACATTGTCCATATTCAGATGATATTCCTCAGCGTGTTTCCTCATGTAGTCAATAGCCAGATTCATCTGAATGAGGGGCGTTGGAAAGTGATATTCTGGCACAAAGGCGTAGTCTACATTTACCACATTATACCCTTTTGCCACCATATCATCAATCAAATAAGTCGCTTCACTAGCTGCCAACGGATCACCCATATTTTTACTTCCTGCAAAGAAGCCTCCACCATGAAAATAAAAAAGCGTTGGACGGTCAGCGTCTAGATTTGAGTCTGGATAGATAATATCTAAAAAGCTATTGGGATATTCCTTGCTATAGGCAATCTCACTTTTCAGATAGTGACCATTTTCTTTCGGACCGTCAATAGCTTCATAAAGAGGATTATAGGAATTGGGCGAACTGGACTTGTAAATCATCTTTTGAATAGCACCTACTACCAACTGCGGATGATTGGTAACTGTCACATAAGCAACCAGGCCCAAACCTGCTACAATTCCAAGTAACCACAAGAGGTATTTTTTTATCTTTTTCATACACAATTCCTTTCTTTTTTACATCAGACTTGTGAAAAAACTAGGAGTATTATATAATGAAAAAAAGAGTGAGACAAGTGTCTCACTCAAAATAAGACAGAAAGCGAAAAATGTCTCATGAAAGAATACTATGTAGAAAACCAGCTGAGCCAGACCCTGATTCAACTTTTACAAGAAAAAGACCTCCACAACCTGACGGTCAAGGAGGTTTGCTTGAAAGCCCAAATCGGACGAGCATCCTTTTATCGTTACTATTCTTCGCTAGAAGATGTCCTCTCCCAGCAATCCCGCCGACTCATGCAAGAATGGGGACGAGAGTTTGAAGTCAACCCGCAGTCCACACCTGATACTGTCTTTCAAAGTCTCTTTCAGCATTTTCAAGAGCATAAGGAATTTTACAGCATCCTCTACCGCTACCAGCTAACTCAAGTCATCGTGGATACTATAAAGGAAAAGATTGAATTAACAGCTGACCTGCCTAATGATGTCGCATACGGCAAATCTTTTTTCGCCTATGCCATTTTCGGCTGGATCAATGAGTGGATCTCACGCGGTATGCCAGAAAATCCCACCCAACTCAATCAACTCTTTCAAGAGCAGGCTAAGGTGATTTTGGGGACTTTGCAGACCTTGTATCGTCAAGAGTAGTGGGTACTATTCCTCCAAAAATGCGATTAACTCATTTGAAAACTCTTCTGCATTTTGGAAGATAGATCCGTGACCCGCATTTGGATAGATGATGAGTTGACTGTTTTTGATTTTCTCATGCATGATATAAGAGTTCTCAGTCGGAACTTGCATATCCTTGTCACCGTTGACGATCAGCGTTGGTCGCGTGATAAAGGCCATATCTTCTTGAGGATCTCTCCCCCAGCGTTTGATTGCCTTCAGCTGGGTTAAAAATCCTGGGACATTCATGTCCTTGTCTGCATACTCGGCTTTTCTTTCTCCCATACGCCCCAAAACTTTTTCAGCTTCCAGTAGTCCTGCTTTATCGTGGCTGTAGAAGATGTAGCGTTTTGGATCCACACGCTCCAGACCAGCCTTCAGCATATAGCGGAAGGTTTTTCCTGTCACCTTATCCACTTCAACACCGCCACGAGGTCCTGTTCCTGCAAGAATCAAGCGGTTAACCATTTGACTATCAAGACGAACGATTTCTTGGGCAATAAAACCACCCATAGAAAGACCGAGTAAGTTAATTTTCGTATGCCCCAAGGCCTTGATAATAGCATGAGCCTGCTCTGCCATTCCTGGAATCGTAGGAGCTACCTTGCCTTGCCTGGCTCCGACGCCAGGCAAATCAAGGACAATGACATGCTCTTTTTCAGCTAGTAAGTCTAGCAATTTTGGATCCCAGTTATCCAAGGTTGCGGCCAAGTGGACCAACATGACCAAGGGCAGTTTAGACTTGCCCTTTCCCAGCTCACGATAGGCAATCTGATTGCCAGCGACAGTAATGTATTGATTTTTGGTTGTGATATAAGACATAAGTACTCCTACTATTCAAAACTGAGGACAGTTTTTCCACGTGAGCGACCATTTGCGACCTTGTCCAAGGCTGCGTTGACTTCTTCAAATGGGTAAACGGTGTCGATAGACGGTTTGATTTCCAACTTGCTGAAAATGTCTGCTACTTCTTGTAGCTGTTGCCCATTGCTTTCTACGAAGATGAAATGGTAGTGTACGCCGTAGCTTTCCGCCATTTTGTCAAACTTGCGACCAACCAAGTCAAGCAGGATTTGTTTCCATTTTGGCAGGTTCATGCGTTTGGCAAATTCGCCATTTGGCATGGCACGGAGGGAAACCAGGTGACCACCTTTTTTCATGATTGACATTTGTTTCTCAGTTTCTGCACCACCAAGCGTGTCCAGCACATAGTCGATTTGGGAGAGGATTTTGGTGTAATCTTCTGTCTTGTAGTCGATAAACTGGTCAGCACCCAGCGCCAATACCCGCTCTGCATTTGCCCCATCACCGTTGGTAATGACCGTCAAGCCCTTGGCTTTAGCAATGGGAATAGCCATCCCGCCGACACCGCCTGTCCCGCCTGAGATGAAAATGGTCTTGCCTGCCTCTGCACCCATGAGGTCCAGTGCCTGCATAATGGTCAGGGCAGTCAGGGGAACGGCAGCCGCTTCCACATCCGTCAGATAGGCAGGAACTTTAGCAAGGGCAGCAGCCTCTACCGCCACATACTCGGCAAAGGCACCGATGTTGTCGAGGGGAAGACGACCGAAGACACGGTCACCAACTGCAAAATTAGTCACACTTGAGCCGACTTCTGCAACCAAACCAACGACTTCATTACCCGCTGTTTGTGGCAATTTGTAAGGCACAATCAACTTGACTTCACCACGAGAAATCATGTTGTCTAGAGGATTGACACCTGCTGCGGTCACTTTGACAAGGACTTGGTCTGGTTTGATGTCTGGTTTAGCAATGTCAGTTAGGTTAAGTACGATATTGTTTTTGTTATAAGATGTGTGTTGTGCTGCTTTCATGAGTTACTCCTTTTTATTAACAACTTGTATCTGATACAAGTCTAAGTTGTACGAAATAGAAACTGACTTGTGAAAGTCAGTTGGAATTTTTTGCCTCTTGATACAAGTTAGCAATGACCTGGGCCAAGCTTTCTTGGGATAATCTGTCCTGCAAATCCTGCTCAATGGTCACAAAGATTGGCTGGACAGCTCCTGCAATGTGCCGACCAACTGGGCAGGATTGATTGGCGTGCTGGTGCTGTTGAAAGAGCTGGATATGCGTGACTTCCTGGGTGGCATAGTAGATGTCCAGAAGGCTGATGTCCGCCGGATCCTTGCTCAACTCATAGCCAGCCTTGCCCTGCTGGGACTGGATGATACCCGCATTCTTCAAGAGAGCGATGACCTTGCGGATATAACTAGCATTGGTACCGACACTGGTTGCCAAGGCCTGCGATGTCATGACATCACTGCTCTCGCTAATCATGGCCAAGATATGCAGAGCTACTGAAAATTTGGTGTCCATGGAAACCCTCCTTTTGAACTTGTATCAACTACAAGAACAAGTTTAGCATAAAAGAATTTCCTTGACAAGTCATCTGCTCAAAAAAATCACAACCTCTGGCTGTGACTATTTTTTCCGTATCTGATCTTCCAGATAAGCCGCGCGCGCTCCGCCGATCAGTTTAGGGCGGCTGGCAAGGGCGGTAACATGGGCTTGGCCGATCTCACGCAAGCTCGTTCTAATTGGCACTTGGACGTGCTTGATGTGCATCCCAATCGCCGTATCGCCGATGTCCACACCAACCTGAGCGGTGATAAATTCCACTTCGACTGGATCCTTCATATACTTGAAGGCTGCCAACTGTCCAGAGCCTCCTGCATGAAGGGTGGGGAGGACATTAACAATTTCCAAATCTTTCTGGATAGCCAATTCACGCTCTACTACTAAGGCACGATTGAGGTGTTCACAGCCTTGGACAGCTAGGTAAATGCCCTTGGGAGTCAAAATATCCAGAATGGTTTCGACAACGGCTTCGCCAACCTCCAGACTGGAATTTTTGCCAATATGCCCTCCAATGACCTCACTAGAAGACAAACCTAGTACAAAAATCTGACCCTTTTGAAGATTGCTGAGTTCTAAAACCTCTTCGACAACTTGCTTGGTCTGCTCCTTAATTTCCTTTAATGACATGATTTACTGCACCAATTCTTTCTATTGCCTGAGCCAAGATATAACCTAGCACCAAACCAACTGTGTTTTGCAGAGTATTGCTCATCAGACTTGTAACAGCGTCAGCTACATTATACATGAAACTAGATGCCACAAAGTAGCCACCAATCATGGAAAGACTGGCAAGAACAATTCCAATTAAACGTTTCTTGCCTGTCCAGCCTGCAAAATAGCCCTGAGCTCCGTGGAAAAGCAAACTAAAGAAAGCCCACTGGGGATAGCCCAGCAAGAAGTCAATCAGAAGCCCTGACAGTCCGCCGACAATGGCTCCCTCTTTCTTGCCCAAGTAAAAGGCGGTAAAGAAAACTCCAACATCCAGCAAGGATGTAAAGCCATTTGGAGTTGGTACATGGATAAATGCTAGAACCAAGGTCAAAGCTGTTAGAATGGCCAGCAATACAAGTTCTTGCGTCTTTTTATTTCTCATACTGAATCACCCCATATTGATCTGATTTTAAGATGGCTGCATGGACAAAGTCCTTGGATAATTTGACTGCTTCCAAAGAGTCCTGTCCTAGCAAAAGCTGACTGGCAATGCTGGACGCAAAGGTACAGCCCGCACCCACATTGTTTTCTGAAAGCAGGGGCGACTTAAGCACCACCACTTCCTGCCCGTCATAGTACACATCGACAGCTTGTGAACCTCCCAAGCGGTTGCCTCCCTTGATGACCACCGACTTGGCCCCCAAGTCATAAAGTGCCACCGCAGCCTGCTCCATCTCTTCCACCGTTTGGATGTCTTTTTGGAGCAATAGCTGAGCTTCTGCCAGATTTGGCGTGATGATGCTGACATAGGGAAGGAATTTCAAGAGTTCATCCCTCAGTTGGCTGACCTCGGTATCATGCGTTTCCTTACAGACCAAGACCGGATCCAAAACCACTGGAATATCCTGATGAGACTTGATAAAATCCAAGGCCTGCTCTGCTATTTCCACCGTCGGAAGCAAACCAATCTTAATAGCTGAAAAGTGCACATCCTTCAAACTAGCCAGCTGCTGAGCAAACACCGCTGCATCTGTCGGAATAACCTCAAAACCTTTTTCCGTCATAGCTGTCAAGCAGGTCACCGCCACAAAACCATGCAGGCCATGGACTGTGTAGGTGGTCAGGTCTGCATGGAGGCCGCCGCCGCTGAAAATATCATTGCCCGAAAGCGCCAAAATATACTTAGTCTTCATAGATAATCTCCTTTAGATAGAGGCCGTTGCCTGCCGCAGTTGGACCTGCCAATCCACGATCTTTTTCTGCCAAAATCCGCTTAATCTGCCCCACAGGCATGCGACCATTACCAATTTTCAGCAGGGTCCCCACCATATTCCGCACCTGCTTGTACAAAAAGCCATTGCCTGAAAAGGTAAAAATCAAGAACTGGCGCCGCCGGTCATACTCCATGGTCGCCGCCGTAATGGTCCGCACCTTGTCCTCGACCGAGGTCCCTGATGCCGTAAAGCCTGTGAAGTCATGGGTCCCCACTAGGTCCTGAATAGCTTCTTCTATCAAGCTCAAATCCAAATCATAGGGATAGAAAGTCGCATAGTGGCGCATCATAGGATTCTTGGGCCGGCCAATGTCCACCAGAAATTCATAGGTCTTGCTGTGCTTGGCATAGCGGCAATGAAAATCATCCGCCACCTGCTCCACCTGGACCACATCAATGTCCTCAGGGGTTTGGGTATCTAGGGCAAAGCGGAGCTTCTCAACATCTCGACTGCCAGCCAAGTCAAAGTGTATAACCTGACCGTAGGCGTGTACTCCTGCATCTGTCCGACCTGCACCATGAACAGTTACTGGCTGACCACTATTGAGTCTTACTAACGTTTTTTCGATTTCTTCCTGAACTGTACGAGCATGGGGCTGGCGCTGAAAACCAGAAAAATCATGTCCGTCGTAGGAAATAATTGCCTTATATCTTGTCATATTTTGATTGTAGCACAGGAAAAGTAGGTAAACAAGTCAGGAGACACCAAACTGTCCTATGACAACAGATTTCCTGTCTCAAAATTGACACAACCTCCCAAATACACTATAATGAAACTGAATATTGTATCTTAGAATTTTTATAAAATAGTAACGAAAGGAGGAAACTATGGAACTCCATTCTCACCTCAATGCAGAAAACCAAACTGCTTTTGAACACGTCATCCAACATCTAAAAGAAAAGGGTGTACGCATTACCGAAACTAGAAAAGCAGTCGTTGCCTACATTATCGAAAGCGATGACCATCCTAGTGCTGAGATGATTTATCAAGATCTACTACCTAACTACCCCAACATGAGCCTGGCGACTGTTTACAACAACCTCAAACTTCTATTGGAAGAAGGGTTTGTGACTGAATTGAAACGGACCAATGATAATACTACTTATTACGACTTTATGGGGCACGAGCATCTCAATGTTATTTGTGAAGTCTGTGGAAAAATCACTGATTTCATGGATGTAGAAATCCCGAGCTTGAAGAAGGAAGCTCATACCCAAACTGGTTACAAAATTACAAAAGAGGTGCTATCCATCTACGGCATTTGTCCTGATTGCCAAGGCTAAAAGACGAATATCAAAGCGGCTTTCTGTCGCTTTTTTTATTTTTCCTTTGAATTATCAGAATATTATTATTTAGAATTATTATAAATAACTTGACTTTCTTTTTATAATTGTTATAATTAACTTAATTAAATGATAATGATTCTAAATAAGGAAACAGCAAACTATGACACTCGTAACCAACCTCAAACAACACAGTCACATCATCACGACCGCTCTCTGCTTGGCGCTCATTCTAATGGGTATCCTTCTGCTCCAGACTGGGCAGGGATGGGCTCCTATCTTCTTCATTTCAGCCTTTGTCATCGGTGGCTACCAGTCAGCCAAGGAAGGTCTGACTGAGCTGATTTTCGACAAGCACCTGTCTGTTGACCTCCTTATGATTTTGGCCGCTATCGGATCTGGTCTCATCGGCTACTGGATGGAGGGAGCCCTGCTCATCTTTATCTTCTCCCTTTCTTCTACTCTGGAAGAATTAGCCATGGAAAAAAGCAAGAATGCCATCGCAGCTCTGATGAACATGACGCCTCCAACGGCTCGCAAAATCGAGGAAAATGGTGACATCACTATCTTAGACACCGCAGCCATCCGCATCGGCGACCTCCTGCAAGTCCGCAAGGGTGACACGGTCCCACTGGATGCTACCCTCATCAGTCCGCAATCCATCTTTGACGAATCCATGATTACAGGCGAACCACTTCCTGCGGAGAAAATGGCTGGTGCTGCTGTTATTGGTGGTACTATTAACCAAGGTCCAACTGTGACCGTTCAAGTTACAGCTGAAAAAGGCGATGCCCTCTTCGATAAAATCGTCCAAATGGTTGAAAATGCCCAAGAATCCAAATCAAAAACGGCGACTTTCATTGAAAATATGGAAGATACCTATGTGAAAGTTGTCTTGGTGGTGGTACCGCTCTTTATCCTCTTTGCTCATTTTGCTCTGGGTTGGAACTGGTTGACTGCCTTCTACCGTGGCATGATTCTCTTGACCATTGCTTCTCCATGTGCGCTTGTGGCTTCTTCTTCACCGGCGACACTTTCTGCAATCAGTCGTGCGGCACGCAAGGGCATGATTATCAAAGGTGGTGACATTGCGGATAAGATCGCCAATTTAGAGGCAATCGTCTTTGACAAGACCGGTACCCTGACCATTGGAAAACCTGAAGTTGTAGGAGCAACCTATCTTGGCGATGAAAAACTCATCAAGCAGGTTGTTCAGGCAGTTGAAAAACAATCAAGCCATCCGATCGCTCAAGCTCTCATGACCTATACGGCTGACAGCTCTGCTATTGCCCTCCAAAGCCTAGAAGACGTGACCGGAAAAGGCTTGGTGGCGGGCTATCAAGGCGACAGCTGGAAAATCGGTAAGGCGGGCTTTGTGGTGGATAGTTTGGTGAGTCCCTTGTCTGCTGACTTGCTGGCACAGATCGATGAGGCAGAAAGCACTGGGAAAACCCTGGTCTATGTCAGCCAAAATGATGTGCTGACGGCGATTTTCATGGTGGAAGATAGTTTGAAGCCAGAGAGCAAGCAGCTGATTGCTCAGTTGAAAGAAATGGGCGTGACGCCAATTCTCCTGACGGGCGACCAAGAAAAGACGGCTCGTTATGTGGCGAGTCAGGTCGGTATTGACCGTGTGATTGCCAACTGTCTGCCGACGGATAAGGCTGCTGTTATCCAAGAATTGCAAACCGAGTTTGCGTCTGTCGGGATGGTGGGCGACGGTATCAACGATGCTCCTGCCCTGGCCCAAGCCAACGTCAGCTACGCTATGGGAAGCGGAACGGATATCGCTATGGAGTCTGCCGACATCGTGCTCATGGAAGACCTGACACGGATTCCCTTCTCCATTCGCCTGTCGAAGAAAATGCGGAGCATCATCAAGCAAAATATCATCTTTGCCCTGTCTGTTATTGCCCTTCTTATCATTTCTAACCTCTTCCAGTCTATCAACCTACCGCTCGGCGTGGTGGGCCACGAAGGATCAACGATTTTGGTGATTTTGAATGGCTTGAGACTCTTGTATTTTAAATAGCTTCAAACCGCCAGTTGCTTGGCGGTTTTGCTTTTATTTTTTTAAAAAAACGCTTGCATTTCAGAAATTATTGTTTTATGATAATTTTGAAGATAATATTATCATAAAACAATAATAATTGGAGGTTTGCTATGAAAAAAAATCTACTCAAAACAGCAGGATTGGTTGCTGCATGTGTTCGCTTTTTCTTCTATTTTTTGATTGCCCTTTATACCTTCTTTACATTGGCAGGTTTTAGCGGGGATTCTTTTGTAACACGTTCTTGGGAATACACCTTTAACAAACCCATTGACCAGATTGGTGTTTGGCTCATTCTTTTAACAAGTGGATTGATCTTAATCGTCTTGGCGGCACTCAGTCACATTGCCTACTTGATTCAAAAGCTATGCAAGATATTTCTGGAAGAAGATTATTTCGCTTCAGCGAGTCTGGAACTGTATCAGAAACTCTTCATCAGTTTGCTCGTCCTGACTGCTGGGCAATTTTGCCTAACCAGCTTGATTGCCCTGACAAACGCTACTGGACCAACCAACTTCCTCAATCTGCGTTGGTCAGATTTCATCCTCAATGCTCTCTTTATCTTCCTGACTTATTTTGTCTGGACCTTAGTACAAAAGGGGCAACAACTTGAAACCGAGAATAGCGAGTTTATCTGATATGGAAATGATTCGCGTAAACTTAGACAAGGTCCTCAAAGACCGACAAATGACTTCCAAGGACTTGGCGGAGCAAGTCGGTATCACCGAAGCCAACCTGTCCATTCTTAAGACAGGCAAGGCAAAAGGCATTCGTTTCAATACCCTGATGAGCATCTGCCGAATCCTAGACTGCCAACCAGGAGATATTTTGGAATATGTGCATGAAGACAACTAAAAAAAGAAAAAGCCTGGGGCTTTTTCTTTTTTTAGTAGGTCGCCAAGCGTTTTTCCAAATGCACCTGTCCGACAGCATAAAGGGTGCAGATAACCCAATAAATGAGAGCCACACAAATGTAAACGGTCATGTAGTCCGACTTGGCTCCGCCGACTATTTTTGCCTTATTGAAAATCTCTGGTACAGTAATCATGGCTGTCAGAGAGGTACTTTTGACCATGTCTAAGAGAACGTTGCTAAGAGGTGGAAGGGCAATGCGAAAGGCTTGGGGAATGATGATTTTTCGGTAAATCACATTGGTCCGCAAACCCAGGGAACGTGCCGCTTCCCATTGCCCCTTATCAATAGCTGAAAGAGATGCACGAATAATTTCAGAAATGTAGGCACTGGACATGGAGGTAAAGGCGATGATAGAGGCTGTTATGGCATCTAACTGCAATCCCATAAAGGGCAAGCCAAAATAAATGAAGAAAAGAAGAACCATGAGGGGAATGCCACGCATGAGAGAAATATGGGTCATAGCCAACCAACGCAAGGGTCCAAACTTAGACATCCGCATGAGAGCTACAAAAAATCCACAGAAAGTCCCCAAGGCAAAACCAATTAGGGATAGGGATAAAGTGTAGGGAAGTCCCTCCAAAATCTGCGGAATAGCCTCTCTTGCAATATCTGCATTAAAAACTGCCTGCCAGTTAATATCCATATCTTCTCCTCTTTCCTAAAAACCAGATAGACCTTGCCAGTCTGGGACTGACAAAGTCTATACAAGATGCATTTAATTTGTTACTAATTCTTATTCAACTTCGATAACTGGCAATTTATCAGCATTTTCAACAGGGATTGTCAAATCTTGTCCTGCATAGTATTTCTCAGAAATTGCCTTCAAAGTTCCGTCAGCTTTCATTGCTTCAAGAGCTTCGTCAATTTTTTCTTTCAAGCTTGTGTCAGCCTTGCTCATGACAATACCTTGTTCAGTTGGATTGTATTTTGCATCACCCATCTTCACTTTGATGTCTGGGAAGTTGGCATTTACCCATTTGATGGCCATGACTTGTGTGTAGTAGTCGTTTGGAATGAAGTCTGTACGACCTGTTGATACATCACGCAAATAGACATCGTTGGTTACGTTGTCATAGATAACTGGCTCTGCACCTTGCTTTTCAGCAATTTTCATATACTGAGTACCTGCACCACCACCAGCTTTTTTACCAGTCCAGTCGCTCAAGTCAGCTGCTTCGATTCCTGATGAACCATCTTCACGGACGATGTAGCCACCAACTGAATACTTGTAAGGGATAGAGAAGTTATACTTTTCCTTACGTGCTTCTGTCATGTCAAAGTTGTTAACAGAAATATCAACCTTGCCACTATCCACAGCTGTAAAGGCTTCTGCCACACCGATTTCTTGGTATTCGATTTCCAATTTCAAACGTTTACCAATTTCATTGATCATGTCAATTTCATAACCGACCAATTCTTTAGCATCGTTGTAGTAAGAAGTTGGGAAGAGGGTACCTGGTGTAGCAACCTTCAAGACACCTGCTTCTTGTACTTTTTCCCATTGAGTCTGTTCAGCAGAAGAACTGCTAGTATTAGAACTTGAGCTAGAACATGCTGCCAAGGTCAAAGTAGAAACCAAGAGAGCTGAGGCCAAAACTTTTTTCAACATAAAACAATCTCCTTTGGAAGCCATAGCTTCCCTTTTACTTTTCCGGTGTTAACCCACCAACTTTTACAGGTTAACATTTTGAAAACGTTTTGGCAAATAATTGAACTGAAAAAATGAATTCCCTTACAAGTTGAGTAAACCTGCTGCCTCCATTTGGTCTGCCAACTGCAAGAGTAAATCCTCTCGTCCCTTGGCTGCTGTCAATTGGATGCCGATTGGTAAGCCGTCAGCCCGTACATAAGTTGGCAGAGAAATGGCTGGCTGACCACAAATATTGGCCTGCTGCGTAAAGGGGGTCAGGGCTAGGCTGTCCTCGAACATTTGCCAGATCAGGTTCTGCTGCTCTTCCATGGAATAGTTCTGGGTGTGCTTGAGGTGGTCCAGCAAATCTGCTGGCAGGTCAAATTGCCCATGCTTGGGCGCTACATCAGCCACTGTCGGTGTCAGAAGGAGGTCGTAATACTGGTGGAAACGCGCCATGTCAGCTCCAAACTGGTCCCAGTCCAAGAGGGCCTTGGAGTGCAATTTGGCTGGAACGGTCTGTCCACTCTGGTAAATGGCCCAGGTCATGACTTCCATGTCATCAGGTGTCATGGACCGACCCAACCCTGCCTCTATCTCTTCAAACATCTGGGCCGTCTCGATGCTGTTCATCAGGTAGAAGGATTTCATCAGGGCCACTCCATCCAGAGGATATTCTGACAACTCCACCAGCTCATGCCCTAAGTCAGACAAGTGACGACAGGCTTTTTGAACCGCTTCTACCGCTTCAGGACTGACCTTGCTCCCTACTGGAGACTTGCTATAGTAGGCGATTTTTAGGGGGCGAGACAATTTTCCAAACACCTCCTCTTCGCTCAGCTTGGCAAGGGGAAAGGGGGCTTCCAGCTGATAATCCTGGAAATGGTAGAGCAGACGCTGGGTATCGCGGACAGACTTGGTCAGGGCAAAATTGACAGATGCCCCCTGCCAGCTACGATAAGACTTAGGTCCAACTGGAATCCGACCACGACTGGTTTTGAGCCCGATCAAGCCATTGAAAGAGGCTGGGATACGAATAGACCCACCACCATCCGATGCCGCAGCAATAGAGACCATGCCTGAAGCCAGTGCTGCAGCTGCTCCACCACTTGATCCACCAGCATTGCGACTGGGCTCCAAGGGAAGATTGACAGGACCATGCAGGCTGGCATCTGAGATATTTTTGAAGCCGAATTCTGGCGTGTTGGTCCGACCGACAATGATGAAACCCAAGTCCTTCAAGCGTTGGACATAGGTATCGGTATGGCCTGCTGGTCGACCAGCAAGCAGGCGAGAACCTGCAGAAGATGGCTGCCCCTTTTCATTTTGCCCCAGATCCTTCAGTAAGAAAGGAACTCCTGCAAATGGCTTGCCCAGATAGTCTTCTTTCTCCGCTTCTTTCAGGGCTTCATCATATTGCTTGCTGACAACCGCATTGAGGGCGGGATTGAGCTTTTCAATCCTGTCAATGGATTCTTGCACCAACTCCTTGGCAGAAACCTGTTTTTGATTGACAGCCTGGGCCATAGCTGTCGCATCTTTCCATTTCATAGATTTTCTCCTAAATTCCATATTTTTCCATAGACTGCTTGATGGTCTTTCCCAGCGCCATAAAATCAGCCATGTTGTCCGACGAAGGATAAAAGGTGGTCAGAAAAGCTCCGTTTTCAATCAAGACACGCTCAATTCGTGTTTTCATATCCTCCACCGTCACATCCTGACCGACCAAGTCTGACAAATTGGCCATCGAATCCGGATTTACTTGCGGAAATCTGTCCGATACTTCTTGCGGAGCAAAACTTGCTGCATAAAATTCAGCCACCACTTGCCCTCGTTTGACTTGATTGCCTGATACACTGATATAGGCAGAAATAGCAATGACCTCTTGGTAAATCCGCTGAGCCAATCCAGCAAACTTCCGACCAGAGATACTGAGGTCGTAGGTCCCAGGACAGTAGGAAGTTGTCACCTCACCACTGACCACCTCGAAGGGAAAATCCGAAAGCGCCTGAGCAATCAAATCCACCATAACCTGATAAGACTCCCGCAAATCGACTTTATGACCAGAAGGATTAGGCAAAATCAGAGTGACATTTAATATCCCTTCATCAGCAACGACTGCCAAACCGCCCAAACTCCGAATGATAGGACTGTAGCCTGCCTGACCAATACTGGCTAAGCCCTTGTCCAGCTGGGCAACCTGACTGTCCATCATCCCCAGAATAACCGTTTGGTCCATGGGCCAAAAATGTAAAATCCCTATATCTGACTGACGATTGACCTCGCGCAAAAAGACCTCGGTCCACACCAGCGGCCCCTGTTTCAAACCCGTCAAGCCAGACCGATCTTCGTATTTTTTTATGGCCTTATTCTCAACCCAAGATTTCATTCGTAAGCGTTCTCTTTCAAATTACTATATCTTATTTTAACACAGAGCCTGTGATGCGTCGGAGAAAATGCCCAGAGTTTTTTCTGAAAAAGAAAGGAGACTGGAGTTTCCAGTCTCATCTTAGAATTATAAATCCTCAAAGGCATCTTTTACCTTGTCAAAAAATCCTTTTTTATGGGGTTTGACATCAATGTTTCCTGCTGCCGCGAATTCTTTAAGAGCTGCTTTTTGGCGGTCATTCAAACCTGTCGGAGTGACGATATTTACTGTGACATATTGATCACCAATAGCTCCACCACGAACACTTGGGGCACCTTTTCCTTTGAGTCGGAAGGTCTTACCAGTCTGGGTACCTTCAGGAATGACCATATCCACATCACCGTGAACCGTTGGCACATGAACTGTATCTCCAAGTGCTGCTTGGACAAAGTTGAGGTTCAGTTTATAGTGAATAGTGGTCCCTTCACGTTCAAACTTGTCTGAAGGTTGGACCTGAATGACAACGTAGAGATCTCCATATGGACCTCCATTGAAACCTGCTTCACCTTGACCTGCCAAGCGAATACGTTGACCAGTTTCCACACCAGCTGGCACCTTAACCGTCACAGTATGGGCTTGTTTTTCATGACCAGTTCCATGACAGGTTGTACATGGGTCTTTGATTTGTTTTCCGCGACCATGACAGACATCACAGGTCATTTGACGGCGCATGGTTCCAAGTGGAGTTTGGGTGTCCACATTGATCACTCCAGAACCATGACAACGCCCACAGGTTACTGGACTTGTTCCAGGTTTGGCACCTGAACCTGTACAGGTTCGACAAGTTGCCTCACGGTTATAGGAAACTTCACGTTCCACACCAAAAATCGCTTCTTCAAACTTCAAGTTGACCGCATACTGCAAGTCATCCCCTTGACGAGGTGCATTAGGATTGCGCGTCGCACCGCCTCCACCAAAGAAGCTAGAGAAAATGTCTTCAAAGCCACCGAAACCTGCTCCGTCGAAACCACCAAAGCCACCAGCTCCTCCGCCGAAGCCTCCATTGGCACCAGCAGGACCATACTGGTCATAGGCAGACCGTTTTTGCGGATCACTCAAGGTCTCATAAGCCTCCTGGACCTCCTTGTATTTATCCTCCGCACCCGGATCCTTGTTAATATCTGGATGGTATTTCTTTGAAAGCTTCCGATAAGCCTTCTTAATCTCGTCCTGAGAAGCGCTCTTAGAAACACCAAGACGATCGTAAAATTCAGTATTGTTCATAGTTTATGATACAAAAGGCGTCAAGAAAACCGTATGAAAATAGGAAACTGACACAGTGTGTAAAACACACTAGGTAGTTTATCTTTTTCACTAGGTTTTTAGCCTGTGTTCGAATTACCGAACTTGTATTCCTTTCTTTGAAATGTTGAAAGTAGCCCGTGTTCGATTACGAACACATTCCTTTCTATGAAGATATTAAGCCGTTAAGCGACTCAAAGAAAAATAGGGAGTGAAAGTGTCCAGTGGACACTTTCAGCCCTGTCGCACAAAAATAATAAGCGACAGGTATTCCTCAAAAAGTCTATCCCCAGACTTTTTGACTTTTTCATAGAGTCGTAGGCGTATTCAATTCTGTAAAAGTTAGAAGGGTATTTACCCAAAAACAGAGGCTGGGTTGCAACCTCTGTGATTGGAAATTTTATTGACGAATGATTTCCATTCTCGAGAAGATGAGAACTGAGTTCGAGCTAAGAACTTCGGAAAAAATGATTTTCCGAACCCTAGATACTCAAAGAAATTCAAGACTAGGCTAGGCAACTGGACGAAGATTGAACTAGAGTTCATCGAGGAGAGTTAACAAAGCCTAGTGAAGAATTTCGTGGCTCGGGATAAAACAATTCCCAGACCAACTGCTCGTTTCTGAATTCCTATTCTCGATAAGATAAGAACTGAGTTCGAGCTAAGAACTTCGGAAAAAAGATAACTTTCCTTGAATGCAAGCATTCAGCGTCAAGTTCCTATTTTTCTGTCGTTCTTTTAACGCTCTCACATCTTATTTTTCAGTAAACTCGCCGTCTACGACATCATCGCCTGCGTTGTTAGCTGTTTGAGCACCTTCTTGGCCTGCAGCTGCTTGTTGTGCTGCTGCGGCTTGCTCGTAGAGTTTCACTGCAAGGGCTTGGGCTTTTTCATTGAGGTTTTCGAGTTTAGCCTTCATGTCGTCCAAGTTGTTAGCTTCTTGAGCTGCTTTCAACTCATCAAGAGCTGCTTGAGCTTGGTCACGTTCTGCGTCGAAGCCTTTGCCTTCTGTTTCTTTAAGGGTTTTCTCAGTCGCAAAGATTGCTTGGTCCACATCGTTACGAAGGTCTACTTCTTCCTTACGTTTCTTATCTGCTTCTGCGTTTGCTTCTGCATCTTTCATCATGCGGTCGATTTCTTCATCTGTCAAACCTGAGTTAGACTGGATAACGATGGTTTGTTCTTTTTGCGTACCAAGGTCTTTGGCTTTTACAGAAACGATACCGTTCTTGTCGATGTCGAATGTTACTTCGATTTGTGGGATACCTCGAGGTGCTGCAGGGATATCTGTCAATTGGAAACGACCAAGAGTCTTGTTGTCCGCTGCCATTGGACGCTCACCTTGAAGCACGTGGATGTCAACAGCTGGCTGGTTATCTGCCGCAGTTGAGAAGACTTGTGACTTAGAAGTTGGGATGGTTGTGTTGCGGTCGATGAGTTTTGTAAATACACCACCCATTGTTTCAATACCAAGTGACAATGGTGTTACGTCAAGGAGAACAACGTCCTTGACATCACCAGTGATCACACCACCTTGGATTGCCGCACCCATAGCAACAACTTCGTCAGGGTTTACAGATTTGTTTGGCTCTTTACCAGTTTCAGCTTTTACAGCTTCTACAACGGCTGGGATACGAGTTGAACCACCGACAAGGATTACTTCGTCAATTTCTGACAAGCTAAGGCCTGCATCTGAAAGGGCTTGACGAACAGGAACTTTTGTACGTTCTACAAGGTCGTAAGTCAATTCGTCGAATTTGGCACGTGTCAATGTCATTTCCAAGTGAAGCGGACCTGCTGCACCTGCAGTGATGAACGGCAAGCTGATTTGAGTTGACGTTACACCTGAAAGGTCTTTTTTCGCTTTTTCAGCCGCGTCTTTCAAACGTTGAAGGGCCATTTTGTCAGCTGACAAGTCGATGCCGTTTTCTTTCTTAAATTCTGCTACCATGTGGTCGATAATCTTTTGGTCAAAGTCGTCACCACCGAGTTTGTTGTCACCTGCTGTGGCAAGTACGTCAAAGACACCGTCACCGAGTTCAAGGATAGATACGTCGAAAGTACCACCACCAAGGTCGAACACCAAGATTTTCTCGTCTTTGTCAGTCTTATCCAAACCGTAAGCAAGGGCTGCTGCAGTTGGCTCGTTGACAATACGTTCTACTTCAAGACCCGCGATTTTACCAGCGTCTTTTGTTGCTTGACGTTGAGCATCGTTGAAGTAAGCAGGAACTGTGATAACGGCTTTGGTTACTTTTTCCCCAAGGTATTCTTCAGCGTAGCCTTTCAAGTATTGAAGGATCATAGCTGAGATTTCTTGTGGAGTGTATTCTTTGCCGTTTGCTGAAACTTTTTCAGAAGTTCCCATTTTTGATTTGATAGAGATAATGGTATCTGGGTTAGTTACCGCTTGGCGTTTTGCCGCGTCACCAACGATGATTTCACCATTTTTGAAAGACACAACAGACGGAGTTGTGCGGTTTCCTTCTGGGTTTGCGATGATTTTTGATTCAGTTCCTTCAAGAACTGCAACTGCTGAGTTTGTTGTACCTAAGTCAATACCGATAATTTTAGACATGTGTGTTACCTCTTTTTTATTTACTTTTTATGTTCAATTTAGCCTAGTTTAACGACATCTCGGTCAAGAATCTTTTTTAGGGGGAAATAGCAGAGCGACTACTCAGACACCACCACCATAGCAGGTCTCAGCAAGCGTTCATGCAACTTGTAGCCTTTTTGGAAGACTTGGGCAATGTGTTCTGCTGGGCAGTCGTCTGTTGCTGGAACGGTTTGAATGGCCATGTGAAGATTTGGGTCAAAGACATCTGTTGCAACTTCTTCCACCCCTTCTTCTTTGAGGGCTTGAATCAAGCTTTCCTGTACCATTTCCAAGCCTTTTTTGACATCTTCTGTCAGGCCTTCGACTTGAAGGGCACGTTCCAAGTTATCCAAGCTCGGCAAGATTTTCTTAGCCAAGTCTTGCGAACGGTAACGCTGAATGGTTTGGCGTTCCTCGTTGGCACGGCGTTGAATATTTTGCATTTCAGCGTGGGCACGGAGGTACTTGTTTTCAAATTCCTCTGCACGCTCGTTTGCCAAGTCCAATTCTGATTTTTCAGGAGCTTCGACAACTTCTTCTGTTGTTTCAACCTCTTCTACGATTTCTTCGTTTTTGATTTCTTCTGACAAGTTGTTCACCTCTTCATTTTCTATTATTACTTTGACAAATAATAAATTGAGTTCGGGCTAGAAACTCAGAAAAAAGATAGATTTCCTTGTATCTGATGACACCACGTCAATCTCCTATTTTTCAATCGTTTCCTTCACGCCCTCACATCTTAATTTACCTCATAATGATTACTACTTAGATAACGGTAGTAATCGGTTAATTTCATAAATAGGACGCGGCTGATGATGTTGATTAAGCTCATCTGCCTACGGTAGTCCATGTCAACAGGACCAAGCAAACTCATCTGGGCCATGCCCCGATAGGGGATTGGAAAGCGATGATGAATGACTGTCACATCCGCTAAGGCAGGATCCCTATGTTCCGCCACAGAAATGCTGGTCTGCTGGTTTGGCGCCAAGCCTTGCCGCAACTCTGGGGCTAATAGCTGTGGGCTATCCAAGAGCTGATAGGTGGCGAGATTGCCATAGGTCAGCGAAGCGACCTTTCCACTGATAAAGACTGATTCTTGGAAGAGGTTGGAAAAGATGTAGTCCATGAGATCCAAGACATTGTCCGTCGTGGTAAAGTAACGTTGCACCACCTGGGGAATCTCCGTCCGCAGCTTGTAGTGGATTGCCAAGACCGTCTGGTCAACGAAGCGTTCATCCACCAGGCGTTTGAGCACTTCCAAGTCCCTGGTCAAAAAGTTCTTTGGAATGGCAAACTGGACAGTGACAGGTTTGGACTGGTCCAAGGTCAAGACTGCCAAGGCATCGTGGCTACTGAGCTGCACGATGTCAAAGGAAGTCAACTGCTGACTGGTCGGCTCCACATCTAAGATAACCGAAGTGTAGCCTGTCAAATCAGCTAGGACTGTACTGGCCCGCTCCAAGATGTCTTCCAGCTTGAAGGCTTCAAAGTCGAAAGCCTTGACCACCTGATAAACATCTTCTTCATTGATGTGTTCCAAGTTGAGCGAGTGGTTGACAAAGTATTGAAAACCAGCCCGACTGGGCATCCGACCGCTTGACGTGTGAGCCTTTTCTAGCAAGCCCAACTGCTCTAGCTTAGCCATATCATTGCGAATGGTAGCCGAACTAGATGCAATCATCTCCTGCAAGGCCTTAGAACCAACCGGCTCATGATGGCGCGTAAACAATTCAACAATCAGATTCAAAATATCATTTTGACGTTGGGTAATCATCTCCGCTCCTTTCATGAACACTGTTTTAGTTACGCTCAATGAAAATCGACAGTAGCCTAGGAAGCGAAGCCGAATGTAGAACTGAGGTTCACAAAGGCAAGCTGACAACGGATAGTGTTGATTTTTGAAGAGCGTTAGCACTCGCGTATATAGAGTGCTAACAACTTATACTCCCATTATACGCTGAAAAAATGGATTGTCAAGAGAAAAAACCAAAAAATTAGCACTCTTTTACCTAGAGTGCTAAAAATCGGTCTGAAGACCTAGAATGGTGGATTGTCAACAAAAAAATCAGAGAAAAATCCCTGATTTCATATCTTATTCCCCTTGGGCAATCAATTCTGCTCCGCGTTTGCGGTAGGATAGGTCGCCAACTGCTTCAATTAAAAGCTTGCCATTTTCGTATTTGAGGACGGTGATCGAGCCGTTATCCAGGAAGACATTGGCTCCACGCTCTGGCTCCAACAGATGGGCCAGGGTTGCAATGGTCATACCATGACTGACCACAAAAGCATTGCCGCCGCCCTGCTTTTCCAAGTCTTGGGCGATAGACTCAAAACCTGTCAAGATACGGTTGCTCAAAACCTCCCATGATTCCGCCCAGCCAGCTGTATCTGCTTCTTGGATACCTGCTGCGATTTCCGCAAAGGACATGCCTGTCGCATCAACTGTCCCTTTCAAACGAGGCAGGACACCTTGGAAAAGCTCGGCATCATACATGCCCTCGAAACTACCAAAGCACCATTCACGGATACGCTTGTCTTGGTAATATGGGATTTTTCCTAAAATTCCTAACTCACGCTGGGCGATGGTCATGGTCTGAACGGTCCGCCCCAGGTCACTGGATACAGCTAGTTTAAAATCAAGGCCCGCATCCTTGAGCCCCAAGCCCAGTTCACGAATTCCTTCCTCACCGGCCTTGGTCAGCGGTGTATCACACCAGCCCTGCACGCGCCCGATGGTATTAAACATGGTTTTCCCATGTCGAGAAATATATAATCTTACATCTGCCATAGTGTTCTCCTTGTCTTTTCTTACTATTAGTATAGCAAAAAACCGACTGCTTGTCGCAATCGGTTTACGTTTTTAGTTCTTAAAGCTATGAATCGGTGCTGGAATTTGTCCGCCACGGTTGATAAAATCCACAGACGAAGCCTGGTTGACCTTCATAACAGGAGCTGTTCCCAGAAGCCCACCAAATTCAATCATGTCCCCTTCTTTTCCAAGTGGAATAATACGGACCGCAGTGGTTTTCTGGTTGATAACCCCAATGGCCGCCTCATCCGCAATCATAGCCGCGATAGTTTCAGCAGGCGTTGTTTCTGGAATAGCAATCATGTCCAAACCAACTGAACAGATAGCCGTCATAGCTTCCAATTTTTCAAGGTTGAGCGAGCCATTTTGCACCGCCGCAATCATGCCCTCGTCCTCAGACACAGGGATGAAGGCACCTGATAAGCCACCGACTTGGTTGCAGGCCATAACTCCACCCTTTTTGACTGCGTCATTGAGCAAAGCCAGGGCAGCAGTCGTTCCGTGCGTACCTACGGTTTCTAAGCCCATTTCCTCCAAGACCCGAGCCACTGAGTCTCCAACAGCTGGCGTCGGAGCAAGGGACAGGTCCACGATACCGAACTTGACATCCAGGCGTTCGCTGGCCATATTGCCGACCAACTGACCGATACGGGTAATCTTGAAGGCAGTCTTTTTGACGGTTTCTGCCACCACATCAAAGCTCTCGCCACGCACTTTTTCAAGGGCACGCTTGACCACACCAGGACCAGACACGCCGACATTGATAACCACATCCGCCTCGCCGACACCATGGAAGGCACCAGCCATGAAAGGATTGTCCTCGACCGCATTGGCAAAGACCACCAGCTTGGCCGCTCCCATATCAGAAGCCTCCGCCGTCTCCTTGATGATCCGCCCCATATCCCGCACAGCCGTCATGTTGATACCCGTCTTGGTCGAGCCGATGTTGACTGACGAGCAGACTTTTGTCGTTTGGGCCAATGCCTGCGGTATAGAGTTGATGAGGATTTCATCACCTTTTTGGTAACCCTTTTGAACGAGGGCTGAAAAACCTCCGATAAAATCGATGCCGATCTCATGAGCCGCCTTGTCCAAGGCATGAGCCAAGGGAAGATAATCCGTCGCATCCGTCGCCGCACCAATCAAAGCAATTGGCGTTACCGACACCCGTTTGTTGACAATGGGAATTCCCAGCTCCGCCGCAATCTCATCACCGACTGCTACCAAGTTCTTGGCCTTGGTCACAATTTTAGCGTAAACTTTCTCAGCAGCCTTTTCGATGTCCGAGTCAATACAGTCCAAGAGGGAGATCCCCATGGTAATGGTCCGAATATCGAAGTGCTGCTCCTCGATCATCTCAATGGTTTCTCTAACCTGTCTAATGTCCATGATTGCTCTCCTTACAAGTTGTGCATGGCATCAAAAATCGCCGCACTTTGAATGTTGATTTTCACATTCAAAGCCTGACCATAGGCTTCTAGTTCTGCACGAAGTTGCGTGAAATCTTTCTTCTCATCTGATGACACCACCGCCATCATGGTAAAATACTCATCCAAAACAGTCTGAGAAATGTCATCAATATTGAGTCCCAATTCCGCAATCTTAGTCGCAACACCCGCAACGATTCCTGACTTGTCCTTACCGACAACTGTAACAATAGCTTTCATCTGAACACCTCTTCTAAATTTTCATATATTTTATCATAAATAGACAGAAAAAGGTAGAAATCGTCTAGATTCTACCTCTATCATACGTGTTTACAACTCCAACTGTTTCTTCTATTCGGCTACGGCTAGAGTTGCCTAGTTTTTAAGTTGCAAACTTTCTATTTCTGCCAGTCTATGATACACTAGTGTCACCGAATTTCACTAGATTGTTGGTGGTGACAAGCTACCAACCTTTCTTTTGTTCAGAAAGGATACTTATGAAGATTATCAAACAATTATGGTGGTTCTTTTCTCTTGAGAAAAAGGCCTACCTGATCGGGATTTTATCACTCTGTTTGGTCAGCGTCCTCAATCTCCTTCCCGCTTCTATCATGGGGCAGTTGATTGACCAGATTGCCAGCGGACAGTTGACTGAGCACCGCTTGCTACTCGGGGTAGCTGGGCTCATCTTGTCAGCCTTGGCCATGTACGGCCTCCGCTATCTTTGGCGAATGAACATCCTGGCAACATCTTATCGTCTAGGAAAAATCATGAGGGCTCGGCTGTTTGACCACTTTATGCACCTGCATCCAACCTTTTTTCAGCAATATCGGACTGGGGATTTAATGGCCCACGCAACCAATGATATCAATGCCCTGACCCGACTAGCAGGTGGTGGCGTCATGTCCTTTGTTGATGCTACCGTTACTGCCTTGGTTACACTGGTCACCATGAGTGTGAGCATTTCCTGGCAGATGACCTTGGTTTCAATCCTCCCCCTGCCCTTCATGACACTCACTACTAATTTTCTAGGCCGTCGTACCCATGAAAATTTCAAGGCTTCACAAGCAGCCTTTTCAGAGCTTAACAACAAGGTACAGGAAGCTGTTTCTAGTATAAAGGTCACTAAATCCTTTGGCTACCAAGAACAAGAAACGGCGGCTTTTCAGGAAGTCAACCAAGTAGCCTTCTTGCAGAATATCAAAACCATGCGGTACGATGCCCTGTTCAACCCTGCCGTCCTCTTCTTCATTGGCCTGTCCTACCTGCTGACCCTTCTAGTCGGCTCTCACTTCATCTCGCAAGGTCAGGTCAGTCTAGGCCAACTAGTAACTTTCATGACCTATTTAGATCTCCTAGTCTGGCCTCTTATGGCGATTGGTTTTTTGGTCAATATTAGCCAGCGTGGTGATGTATCTTACAATCGGATTCAGACTCTTCTCAGCATTTCCTCAGAGGTTATTGAAACAGATCAACCGCTTCCTGCACCGAGCAATGGAGAGATTGTCTATGAGATTAGCGAATTTGCTTATGATAACATACCAGTCCTCCAAGACATCCAGTTTCACATCAAAAAAGGGCAGACAATTGGCCTTGTGGGGCCAACAGGTTCTGGGAAGACCAGCCTGCTCAAGCTCCTCATGCGAGAATACGATGTGACAAATGGACGGATCTTGCTCAATCAAGAAAATATCAAGAACTACAAGCTAGCTGACCTACGACGATTAATCGGCTATGTACCCCAGGACCAGTTCCTCTTTGCGACCAGCGTTGCCGAAAATATCCGCTTCGGCAATCCCGATTTATCTCTAGATCAGGTAGAAGAGGCCGCTCGGGCTGTCCATGTCTATGAGGATATTCAGGATATGCCCGACCGCTTTGATACCATGGTTGGCGAGAAGGGGATTTCCCTTTCTGGCGGACAAAAACAACGGTTGGCTATGGCCCGTGCTATGATTCTCAATCCAGATATCCTGCTCTTGGATGACTCGCTCTCAGCGGTAGATGCTAAAACAGAACACGCTATTCTTGAAACCATTAAGAAAGAACGCCTTGACAAAACCACCATTATCACCGCCCATCGCCTGTCAGCTATTGTCCATGCCGATTTGATTCTGGTCCTTGAAGATGGGAAAATCGTAGAGCGAGGTCGTCACCAAGAATTACTAGATGAAAAAGGCTGGTACTACGATACCTATATGATGCAGCAACTCGAAAAGGAGGAAAGTGATGCTCTCTAAAACCAAGCAAGCTAGTGTTTTTTTGCGACTCTTGTCCTATCTCAAAGCTTATCGACTGCTGACAGTCCTTGCCTTGAGCTTTTTGCTGCTGACTACCGTGGTTCGCAGTCTAATTCCCCTTCTAGCCTCTTATTTTATCGACCACTACATTTCTACTATTTCAGAGACTGCTGAGGCTATTCTAGCGGTCTACTTTGCCCTCTATCTGCTCCAAATGGTGCTTCAATATTTTGGAAATCTCTGGTTTGCTAAAGTTTCCTATAGCATTGTGAGAGATATTCGCAGGGATGCCTTTGAGAGAATGGAAAAACTGGGAATGGCTTACTTTGACCAGACTCCTAGTGGTTCCATTGTTTCGCGAATCACCAATGATACAGAGAGCATTTCGGAGATGTTTTCAGGGATTTTATCCAGTTTTATCTCAGCTCTCTTTATTATCATCACGACTCTTTCGACAATGTTTGCTCTGGATTGGAAATTGACCAGTCTAATCGTTCTCTTTCTGCCCGTGATTTTCGTCCTAGTTGATCAGTACCGGAAGCGGTCTGCTCCCATTGTGGCTAAGACCAGGAGCCTGCTGAGTTCTATCAACAGCAAACTGGCTGAAAGTATTGAGGGGATTCGGATTATCCAGGCTTTTTCTCAGGAGGACCGCTTAAAAGCAGAGTTTGAAGCTATCAACCAGGAACATCTGGACTATGCCAGTCATTCTATGGCCTTGGACAGTCTCTTTCTCCGCCCTGCCCTGTCACTTGTTAAGATTTTGGCCTATGCCCTACTCATGACTTATTTTGGTTTGGACTGGTCACAGGCTGGAATTTCTGCTGGTCTTATCTATGCTTTCATCCAGTATGTCAATCGTCTTTTCGATCCCTTGCTGGATGTCACGCAGCATTTTTCCACCCTTCAAACCTCTATGGTATCTGCCGGACGGGTCTTTACGCTCATGGACCAGACCATCGAGGAGCCACTACAGCTGGACCGAGAGGCCAAGATTGACAAGGGGCACATTGTCTTTGAGGATGTTTGCTTTTCCTATGACGGTAAGCGACAAATTCTGGACAAGGTTTCCTTTGAAGTGAGACAGGGGCAGACCATCGCCTTTGTGGGTGCTACGGGGTCGGGCAAGTCCTCTATCATCAATGTCTTTATGCGTTTCTATGAGTTCCAATCTGGACGGATTTTGATTGACGGTCAGGATATTCGTAGCTTTTCGCAAGAAGAATTGCGGTCCGCGATTGGCCTAGTCCTGCAAGATCCCTTCCTCTTCCACGGAACTATTGCTTCCAATATCCAGATGTATCAGGAGATTTCTCAGGAGGAGATTGAGGAAGCCGCACGCTTTGTGGATGCTGCTCCCTTTATTGAGAAACTTCCTGACACATACAATCACCTGGTCACCGAGCGAGGCACTGCCTTTTCGACAGGTCAACGGCAACTGCTAGCCTTTGCTCGCACCATGGCCAGTAAGCCCAAGATTCTCATCTTAGATGAGGCGACTGCCAATATCGATTCTGAGACAGAGCAGACGGTACAATCTTCTCTGGAAAAAATGCGAAAAGGGCGGACAACCATTGCTATCGCCCACCGCTTATCCACCATTCAAGATGCCGACTGTATCTATGTCTTGGACAAGGGAAAAATTATCGAGTCTGGAAACCACGAGCAGCTCCTAGCTCTCAATGGTCACTATCACCGTATGTATCAACTACAAGCTGGCCAATTGGCAGCGACCTAGAGACCACACCACAACAAAAGCCAAGTTCACAAAGAACTTGGCTTTTTTCTTATTATGGCTTCGAGCCAGTTTTTCTCGTAGAGAAAAACAAGAAAACCACCAGCTATGCTGGTGGCTGACAAGGCTTTGAGCTTCCATTTCTTTTTCCTGATATAATCTAATTGTTCAGGTTAGAT
>NZ_JAOTGI010000027.1:0-28788 GCF_044427255.1 Streptococcus sp. 2021WUSS126
ATATCATAATAGTTAAAAAATTGGGTTAAAAACTTCCTTTTTGTGCGCCCTAAATACAAAAACTATTCCCGTCTTATCATCAACTGCTCGGACGGGAATAGTTTCTTTTATTGCTTAAATGCTTAACTTAATGACATTGGGCTTTTGGCCCAGCGGCTACTACTCAGAGTTCGTGTCAACATCTCAGCGCAGTGGTTGATTGGCAGATTTGTTCGTGTATTACACTCCAAATCTGACCTAATCAACTGTGCGGGGGTGAGAAGACGAACTCTTTTTTAGACCAGTCGAGTTCTTTCTCACTCCCTTTTTCTGAAAAAATTTTAAAAAAATGCAATTTTATATTGTGTTATTAAACTAATACTGATATAATAGAACTATAAAAAGAAACGGAGTTTTATTATGACAGAAGAAATATTAGCACAGGGAATTCTCATTGGCATTTGGGGTACAACACTACTATTTTCATTTATTTGGTATATTCTTGTTGCTATTTCCAACTACATCCTCTTCAAAAAAGCAGGCTACGCTGGTTGGAAATCATTGATTCCAATCTACAATCTCTATATCCAACAATGCATCGCCTTTGGCTATGAAAAAAGATGGTTCATTCTATTCTTACTGATTCCACTAGCAGGGCCATTATATGGCATCTATCTCGTTTACAATTTTGGTCGTAGCTTCGGTTTATCAGCTATACAAGCTATCTTCTACGTTCTTCTTACACCTATCTTTAACCTCTACATCGCCTTTAATGATGGAAGTCGTTACCAAGGTCCACAAGAATTCTTTATTGATTAATATACAATCAAGCCCCCGCACACGCGGAGGCTTTTTTAAACGAATAGAAAAATAAGAAGAACCATCATGACTAGGCTGACCAAAATAGATAAGGAGTTAACATTGGCAGGTTCAGCTGAGCGACTACCTAACTTTAATGCATATATTGGGGACATGACTGAAATCGGAGAGACTAGACAGACCAGCAACATGATTTTCATCGTTTTATCAATAGGTAGAAGAAAATAAATGACTCCTGCTATTAGAATATTCGCACCCAGTCTCAAAGAGAGAAGATAGGCCAATCGACTAATTTCTTTCCAATTCAATTTTAAATCAAGCAAGATTCCCAACATGAGCATGGCTAAAAAAGGATTGGCGTTACTGGCTATCGTCAGCGCAGAGATAAGTTCGCGTGGAAGTTTGATAGAACAGACTGCTAACGATAGGCTAACTAGATAGACTACTAATGGAACTGAGCGTGAAAGATTCTTTATAAAAGTTGCAACGGTCATTCTTTCCTGCTCTTCATCCACACCAGCTGCGATACTGTAATTCCCACCTAGAACCATGATTGCATTCCCCGCATCAAATACGATGACGCTTAGTAGACTAGAGAGCGGAAAAAAAGCTTGCACAAATGGGAGTGTAAAGGTTCCGATATTATAGCCTGATAACTGCATAAGACCGACGGAAGGCTGTTGACCAGACTTCTTTGCCTCCCAGTATCCCACCATATCCAAAAAAAGATTACAAAGAATCCCTAATATGAAGGGAACGTATAAATCTATAGATACTTGGGCTGTCGCTGAAGCTACAAGGAGAGAAGCTGGTAGCGTAATATTCATCACTAAGCAAGAAAAGATTGTCGCATCCTCCCTTCGAACAATCCCTTTGACTTTTAATGTATAACCTAAACCGATAACAAAGATAAAACCAAGAGCACGAGCTAATAATTCAAGTTCATTCATGAAACTAGTATAGCACATAGAAAAGAATTTTGATGATATATAAAAATTTTATATAATCGCTTGATTTTGCCAAACAATAGGTATATAATTTATATATAAAATAATTATACATAGCCTTTCAGTTTACTTTTAATACGAGGCAACTAGCTGTCGGCTGTACTAGCGTACGGCAAAGCAAGTTAACAAAGTAGTAAAAGATAAACTGGATGGCTATAAAGATAAAGAGGTGAGTTTATGTACTACCCCGTATCCTCTATCTTGATAGAATTTATGGTCTTAGCCATTGTAGAAAAGCAAGATTCCTATGGCTATGAAATCAGTCAGACCATCAAGATAGTTGCTGACATAAAGGAGTCCACGCTTTACCCTATCTTGAAAAAATTGGAAAAGGCTGGCTACGTCACCACCTATACCCAAGAATTTCAAGGGAGAAAGCGGAAATACTATACCATCACTCCTGCTGGACGTGAGCATATCCCCTTCCTGCAGGGTGAATGGAATAGCTACAAAGACCATATTGACGGAATTATAGAAGGGAGCTTACGAAAATGACACGCGCAGATTATTTGAACCAACTGGAACAAGCATTATTTCAACTTCATCCAAGTGCCAGACAGGAGGCTTTAGACTACTTCAATGAATATTTTGACGAAAAGGATAACGATGAGGAAGCTATTATAGAGCTAGGAACACCTGATGCAGCAGCAAAGGAAATCATTGCCAATCTACCTGAAGATGCCCTAATCACCGAGAAAGACCAAGCAAGTCCACATTCATCTAAACCATTTGATTTCAACTTTGATTTTGACTTTCAATTTGACTGGGAGAATTTTTTCAACAATTTCAAACATTCAGCCTATCAAGCTAGGGAAAGAATTGAATTGACGACGAAGATTGAAGAATTACCTGAGTTTTCAAATCTACAGATTGTTCTCGAAGACCAGGCTCTTAGTGTTCAAAGCTATGAAGGTGACAAGGTAGTATTGCACAATCCTATTTCAGACGATGGCAGCTACCAGGCTTTTGACTATCAACTGGTTCAGGATAGTTTGTACCTATCTAGCAAGCCACTCCCAGACCACCCCTACTTTTCCAACCAGCAAACCAGCTCTGCTATTCTCAAAATCCCTAAAAAACTACTGCCCCTTACCAATCTCAATCTGAAAACGACAGATAGTAGTCTGACGATGGCGGCTGTGCAGGCGAGCGAACAGCTAGTCATCAATGCAGATGATAGCAGCATCAGCATGACGAAAGTGAGCTGTCCAAGCTCTGCTCTACAGTTAGAAGACTCTACACTAACTATCTCAGATGGACAGCTGAGCGAGTTAAAATTGGAAGCCAGCGATGCTGTTATCACTCTCTCAAGCATGAGCCTTTCAGATGCAAGGATAACATTAGAAGACTGTGTCTGGAAGTTGAAGGAATTTGTCCTAGAAAAGAGCCTTAACTGCCAGGCTGAAGATTCTGTCCTAACCTTTAAACCAAATACGGACATCAGTTTGGACATCTGGGAGGAAGATTCTAGCCTTAAACTTCCAAAGGATATGGCATTTACAATGATGAAAGAGGGGGACATCACTCATCTCAGCTACAAGCAAGAAAATAGCCCTGATCAGCTAGCTATTCATTGTCAAGACTGCCAACTTACTGTAGGATAAAGGAGGTTTCTATGAATCGCAAGGAATATTTACAGAAACTTGAAAAACATCTCAAACACTTGCCAAAAGAAGATTTTCAAGATACCTTGGACTATTTCAATGAATTTTTCGATGAGAAAGAAAACGACGAAGAAGCTATTCAAGAATTAGGTAGTCCAAAAGAAGCCGCCCGTGAAATTCTAGCGACCCTCTATGAAAAAGAGCGGACGGAAGATAAGCCAAATACAAGCAATATGGTCTGGTTGACCATCCTCGCTATCCTTGCCGCACCAATCGGCGTCCCCCTAGCAATCACTTTGGTCGCCCTCTTCATCACCCTTCTCCTAATCATCTTTAGCCTCTTTCTGCTCCTTATCTCACTCTGGATTGTCCTCCTCAGCCTCGCAATCACCCAGATGCTCCTCGCCTTCGACCTCTTCACACTCTCATGGTCCTCCTCTCTCCTCTTCACAGGCCTCGCCTTTATCTGTTTGGCACTCACCCTCTTGGGTAGTAAATTCACTCTAGACCTTGGAAGCAAAACCTTCTTGCTTGTTTTACACTGGATACAAAGAACGATCCGCAAAGGAGGCTATCATGAAACAGCTTAAGCCATTTACGAAAATCAGTCTGAGCCTGCTAGGTCTTGGAGCCATTCTAAGCCTCATTGGCTACCTGGCTGGCGGTTGGACAAATATGAAACTTGTTGCAGAAAACTATTTTCAGCCCCAAACAGCCAGTTTTAGTAATATTAGGGCTATAGAAGTGAATGAAAAACTGTCCATTATGCCCTCGCCTGACAACCAATTCCACCTCCACTACTATCGAAATCAGCATAAAGACATCGACCACCTCAGTCACCAAGTCCAAGGTGGGAAATTAACTATTTCTAGTACCTATCAAGGCATCGTTACATATGATGGTTTACTCGAACCTATCTTAAATCTTGTCAATGACCAGAATATTGCCTACTACCAACCTGTCTTACAGGTCCCTAAAAATAGCACAATCGAATCACTCACAGGTAACCTTGAGGGAGATCTGTATCTGGATAAAGTGACCATTCAAAATCTTGATCTCACTATAGAAGATGGGGACATGTTGATTGAAAACAGTCACATCAGCCTGAGTCGTCTATTACACATCAATGGAGAAGTAGCAATCAATCATTCCACATTAACAAGTCCGAAAGACATTTCCGATACTGTCGGGAGTATTCTAACTGTTGAGGATGGGGATTTTAAAGCAGAAAATCTAAAACTAGAAGGAAGGCACGGCATCAGTAATTACGATGGCTCAATCGACATTTCTCTTCATTCACAAACCAAAACAGACATCTACATAGATGCCAGTCAAAATAATAGCGGAATTGACCTTCCAAACTATATTAATCCCAAAGCTACAAATTACCTCGATATCTCTACACTAGATGGGGAACTGAATATTCGGTAATTGCAAAAAGCCCTCCTGACGGAAGGCTTTTTAACTTATTTAAACAACAAAATGGAAATCAGTGCCAAGATGGCTGGTCCACCTTGGGTCAAGATAATTTTTGGACTAGATGTCACAGCTCCATAACCTGCTGCTCCAATAACGAACAAGACAAAAATAGTGGTAATTTCCAGGTTTCCTGTGAAAATTCCATATAAGAGGAAAGTAGCCAACAAACCATTGTAAATACCTTGGTTTTTGAAAAGTGTCGTCACAGACTTACGTTGCAATTCATCCTTTGCCATATTAAAGACACGACTAGTAGAATCTGAATGGGTCGCAAAGGTTTCCAAATACATGATATATAGGTGCTCAATAGCTACGATACTAGCTAGAATAGTGGTAAAAATAGACATAATGTCTCCTCTCAAAAAATTATATAGGTAGATTTTGCAAGCCAATCAACAGTTTATCAAGAGTGGCTAGGAATTGCTCACTCTCCTCAACAGTTAGAATCTGATTCATCGAAGCTTTAATAGCTAGGTGGTGAGCAGAAGGACTCGTGACTAGCGCTTCCCTAGCCTGCTCAGTTGGCCAGACAAGTACTTCTCTCTGATTGTCAGGATTTCGCTTGCGAATGATATAGCCGCTCTCTTCCAACAATTTGAGATGACGTGTAACCGCTGCGCGGTCTATCTGAAGCCTCTCCTGCAAAGCCAACTGATGCAGGGGTGCATCTTTTAATAATGCTTGCAATATTGAATAGCGTGTCAAACTGATTCCCAACTGCTTTTCAAAAAGATTGGAAATCGTCTCATCTGCCACTTTCAGTCTGTATAACAAATCTTCCATTTCTTGCATTATCTACCCCTTTTGATTGATTAATCAATCATTGATAAGTCAATTATACTACAATCCGAACAATTTTCAACTATTTTGCCTATCTATTAAAAAAATATGTTGTCTACACCTATATTTTGTTATAATTAAGAAAATAACTAGCAGAGGGATGGGACTTACTTATGGAAAACACTCCTAGACTAAACTTGGTCATAGATGTGCTCATGCTCGCTGGTGCCATTTTGGCACAAAGCGGTGCAGAAATTCACCGAGTTGAAGATACCATGATTCGGATTGCACATTCACAAGGAATTGAACAGGCCAATGTCCTTGCCATCCCTGCTGCTATCTTTTTCTCCATCGACCATACGAATATTTCGCGTATGAAACGCATCGTAAATTCAAATTACGACATGCAGAAAGTTTGTGACGTCAACCAAATCTCCCGTTCCCTAGCCAATAAAGAAATCAACCTAGAAGACGCTTGGATCCAATTAAATGCAATCAAACAACAAAAGCCACCTTATAACAATATCCAAATAACCTTAGCTGCCGTAGTAGCCGCACCATTTTTTACCATTATGTTCGGAGGTTCTCTTTTAGATGCAGCAGGTGCTGTCCTCGCAACGGCTTTGGCTTTCCCTATCTCATTGATTGTCGAGCGCTACGTTGGAATTGATTTTGTTACCACCTTCGTTGGCGCCTTTGTCTTCTCACTTACCTCCTACTTATTAAGCGCAACCACTACTCTCCCCATTAATCCCAACTTAATTAATGCAGGGGCAGTCATGCCTTTTGTACCAGGGATTGCTTTTACAAATGCTGTAAGAGACCTTATGACAAATCATATCAATACAGGGATGACCAAATTTTTCCAAACAGCGCTTATTATCTTATCGCTCGGTGCAGGTACAACTGTGGCCTTTATGCTTGTGAGGTAATCTATGACACCAGTTAACTTCTTATTACAGGCACTCGCCTCTTATATCGCTATCGCAGCCTTCTTAATTGTTCTCAATGTTCAAAGAAAAATGCTAGTCCCTGGTGGACTCCTAGGCATGCTAGTCTGGCTCATCTATCTTTCATTATTAGGACCAACTAATGTACTGATTGCAACCTTCCTTGCAGCAATTATCGGATCTTGCATTAGTCAAATCATGAGTATTTTGCTTAAAACACCATCTGTTATTTTTTCACTTGCTATCCTAGCACCGCTTGTTCCAGGCTATCGAGCCTACATGACCACGACTTATTTCGTTTCTGGTGACCACGCTCAAGCCCTAACCAATATCACTACCGTCTTAACTTTAGCCTTAGTCATTCCCATCGGTATGGCCAGCGGAACAATATTATTACGCCTTTATAAGGTTCTTCGAACAGGCAAAAAAACAGCCTAACCCCTTGAAAATAAGGGGCCTTTTTGTTAAAATGAAAACTTATCAAAGGAGATGCTATGAACCAAAACGTAACCAATTTAAAACTTGCTGAACGTGGTGCCTTGCTATCTATCGGTGCCTATATTATCTTATCAGGTATCAAACTCGTTGCAGGACAGCTCTTTCATTCAGATGCCTTACGAGCAGATGCCTTCAATAATATTTCTGATATTATCGGTAATATCGCTGTACTTATTGGACTAAAAATGGCACAGAAACCAGCTGATACCGATCATAAATTTGGACACTGGAAAATGGAAGATTTAGCAAGCTTGATTACATCCTTCATCATGTTTGTCGTTGGTTTCCAAGTACTCTATGATACCCTCCAAAAACTAATCAGCAATTCTTCTATCGAAGTAGACATTATGGGGGCCATTGTCGGAATTTTTTCTGCACTAGTTATGTTAGCTGTTTATTTATATAATAACCGCTTGGCAAAAAAAGTACGTTCCAAGGCCTTAGAAGCAGCTGCCAAGGATAATCTATCCGATGCAGTCACTTCCATAGGAACTTCTATCGCAATCTTTGCTGCAGCTTTCAACTTCCCTATTGTCGATAAAATTGCAGCCATCATCATTACCTTCTTTATCCTAAAAACAGCCTACGATATTTTTATGGAAAGCTTCTTTACCCTATCTGATGGATTTGATGAAAATTTATTGAAAAAGTACGAGGAAGATATTCTCAAACTCCCAAAAATCGTTTCTGTCAAATCACAACGTGGTCGGACTTATGGAGCCAATATCTATCTTGATGTTGTTTTAGAAATGAATCCAGACTTATCCGTTTATGAAAGTCATGAAGTGACTGAGCAGGTTGAGCAACTCCTAACACTCAAACATGGAGTTTTTGATGTGGATATTCACGTAGAACCATCTGAAATTCCACACGATGAGATGTATGAGCATGTGTACGATAAACTCTTCCGTTTTGAAACAGAGATACAAGCGCATGCTAATGGGTATGAAGAATTGATTGACGACCAGTATCTCTTAATTGATGCCAAAGGCCGCTACCGAAATAAAACTCAGATGCTTGCCGACCACCCCATCCAAACGACGTATTTATCCAATTACCAAATGACCTCCATTAGCCAAAATTCAAAATTAGTTACGTTTGAAATTGGTGATTATGTTCATACATCACTTTGGCGCCGTCATGAAAATTGGACTGTTATTTTCCATCAAATTTCAAAGAAGCAAGCCTCTCAGAACGAAGCTACTGAAAAAATCTCTGATTTGCATAATCCATAATAAAAAATAGGAATTTTCCCTATAAATTATAGGGAAAATTCCTACTTTTTTAACCTTCCTTTTGAGCTATTATAGTCTTTTATACTCAATTTGTAGTTATTTAGTTTTTATTTAGTATATGATAAAAGCTAAATAACTATAGAAGATTAGAGCTTACTGTTTTTGGATTTCATTGATTATTATATTATAAAGAAAAAGCCTCTACCCGAATAAATATTGGAGTAGAGGTTTTAACTGAATGATATTGCCCATTGGCAGGGCTTTTATTTGTTTGTTAATCAATCCTAATATAGCAAAGGCGCCAACAGTAAAATCACAAGTAAGGCTAACAAATGCCCAACTGTCACTAGGATAAACGAATACTTGAGGCCACGTTTCATACTTAATTTCGAAAGATTGTGGAAGGTAATCATCACACCAGACTGAGGCATAACTGTCAAAATAGCCGATGCAACAACTACTACACGATGCAGCAACTCCGGATTAATCCCCATTTCCAAATAGGCAGGAAGGAAATTACTTGAAGCAATACCTATCGCACCAGAAGATGAACCGATAATGCCACTAATCAATGCTGTCGAAACAGATAAACTGATTAGAGGTGATCCTGGTATTTGTTGAATCCATTCTTGAATGACTGCAAAACCTGCTGACAAGGTTAACACCGTCCCAAATGCTACGGTACTAGAAGTTGCAAAAGCAGGCACTATAGATGCTGTTGTTGCAGCATTCAAAATTTCTTTTTGATTTGGCAGATATGGATAAAAAATCAAGGCTGATAGAAGGATAGAGACCAACAAGCCAATTGCCAGGACATTTGGAGTTTTACTCATTAGGAAAATCATCCCAATAAGACTGAATAGAGGCAAGACTGATAAAAATAGATTTGGTGTCTTATCAGCTACCACTACTGCAGTTTCATCCTCTTCTTCCGTATACGTCTCTCCATTTGCTAGACTCTTCTTGAGGCAGTAGGCCATGTAGAGCAAGCCAAATACTAATAGCGTCAAGCTGGCTGCCAAACTGATAACGGGGGCCGCGGTCAAGCTAGTTCCCAAAACTTTTGTCGGAATGACATTCTGGATGGAAGGTGCCCCAGGAAGAGTTGTCATCGTATAAGTACCTGCTCCCAAAAAGACAGGAATCGGAAAAAGTGCCCAGTTGATATTCAACTCTTTAAAGAGGGGGCGTGAAAGGGGAAGCAAGGTAAAAATGACTACAAAAATACTTACACCACCATAGGTCAGAATGGAAGCAATCAAAGTGATCGCTAACAAGCCCTTATAGGGACTATCTTTTCCCATTACTTTCAAAATGCTATTGGCAATCGTCTGCGTAGCTCCACTTGCCTCCATATAACGTGCCAAGATAGACCCCAACATAAAGATGGCAAAATTATTAATCAAAAAACCTGCTAAGCCCGCCATATAAGACTGCTCTTTGCCCAACATAACTTCCAAAACATTCATCTGATTGGTCAGAATGATGATTAAACTAGCGAGTGGTGCAGCAATGATCACATGTAAATTTTTTGATGTCCAATAAATAATGGCTACAATAGCCAATAAAACTCCTAAAGTTGCTAAAATTGTCATAAAACTCCTTTATCTATTCTATCCTCTAATAAACCTAGTATCAGAGGCAACTATTTGAAAATTTTTATATCTTTTGGTTCCCCTAGTTCCGCAAGTAAGTCCGATACCACTTTTTTCAAAATTGGGTGACGGTAATCAGAAGCAATCTCAGCAAGAGGTTTGAGAACAAATGCTCTTTCATGGGCGTAGGGATGGGGAACAATCAGATTCTCTTCTTGAATATTCTCCTCATCCCAAAAAATAATATCCAAATCAATGGTGCGTTGTCCCCATTTTTCAATCCGTACTCGGTCCAACTCTTGTTCGATGTTCTGGCAAACGCTTAGAAAATCCTGAGCAGACAAATCAGTATACACTTGACAGGCTAGATTGAGGAAATCAGCCTGATCTGTCTTGCCCCAAGCTGGAGTTTCATAAATGTTGGAAACTAAGCCAAGCTGGCAACCTGGATGACTGGCTAATTTGTCTAGGGCTGCCTGTAAATAGGCTTGCCGATTGCCCATGTTCCCTCCGATACTGAGATAGGCTAGATGCTTCATGGTCGTTCACGCTCCAATTCAATTCCGACAGAATCATAGTGTCCAGCAATGGGCGGATTTTCCTTGTAAATGGCCAAGCGAATCTTCTCCACCTTTGGAAATTGATCAAAAATCTCCTGACAAATAACACCTGCTACCTTTTCTATAAGGATGTAGGGCTTGCCTTCCACAACTGCTTTAATGGTATCAAAGACCATACCGTAGTGAACTGTGTCTTCTAAATTGTCAGTTTGTGAAGCTGCTGTCAGGTCAACAAACAAATCACAGTCAACTGTGAAAATTTGACCAAGAACTTGTTCTTCTTTGAAGGCACCATGGTAGCCGTAAAAGCGACATTTATTAAGAGAAATCTTATCCATGTTGACCTCCAGAAGTCAATTGGTCCCAAACTTTAACGATGTCACGGTTGGCAGCGACATTGTGAACACGGACCATTTTACAGCCTTTTTGGACTGCCCAGGCAGACAAGGCTGCCGTTGCTTGATCGCGGTCAGTCGGTAAGCTATTTCCACCAAGCAGAAAATCTACCACGCGCTTACGAGATATTCCAAATAGAACGGGATAACCAAGGGCAGTAATCTGTTCCAGACCTTGCAAGAGGTCCAGATTATGTTGGACATTTTTTGAAAAACCAAATCCTGGGTCTAACCAAATCTGGTCTGCGGAAACACCAGCATCAAGTGCTGCTTGGGCACGCTCGGCTAGAAAGTTTTTGACTTCTCCAACAACATCCGCATAGCTTTCTTCTTTCTGGTTGTGCATGAGAATAATTGGTACCTTGTACTCCGCAGCCAGGGCTAACATATCTCCATCATAAAGTCCTGCCCAGACATCATTTAAAATATCTGCTCCTGCTTCCAAGGCTGCACGGGCTGTGCCTGTTTTATAGGTATCGATGCTGACTAGACAGTCATAGTTTTCTTTGATAGCGCGGATAATCGGAACCACGCGAGCAATCTCGTCTTCTTCAGACACAAATGTTGCACCTGGACGAGTGGACTCACCACCGACATCGATGACAGTCGCGCCGTCTGCTAATAATTTTTCAACCTGAACTAAGGCTGCTTCTACCTCATTATAGTGACCACCATCTGAAAATGAATCTGGCGTCACATTGAGAATCCCCATAATGGTTACTTGATTCGCTAACTGTTCGATTGACATAGAACCTCCTATTTATTGTGAATCATGGACAAGAGTTCACGGCGCAAGATGGCATCTTCCTTGTATTTGCCAAGGGCAACGGTGGTCACTGTCTTACTACCTGGCTTGCGAATACCACGCATACTCATGCACATATGCTCTGCTTCGACCATGACAAAAACGCCTTCTGGTTCAAGGGCATCTTGAAGTGCATGAGCCACTTGATGAGTTAAGCGCTCCTGCAATTGAGGACGACGGCTCGCCACCTCCACTGCACGCGCCAATTTACTCAGACCTGTCACACGCCCCTTACTCGGAATATAGGCTACATGTGCAATACCATAAAATGGGACAAGATGGTGTTCACACATAGAATGAAAAGGAATATCCTTTACCAAAACAACCTCTTCATGTCCCTCTGAAAAGACAGCTGTAAATTGGTCTTTGGGATCCTCTTCTAGGCCGTTAAACATTTCTAAATACATCTTAGCAACCCGTTTAGGCGTATCTAATAAACCTTCACGATTCGGGTCCTCACCCAATAATTCCAATAATTGATAAATTGTTTGTTCGATTTGTTCTTGTTTTGACATAGTGCATCCTAAATAGTTTGATGTTCTTATTATACCTCAAAAACTGTTTTCAGAAAAGGGCTTTCAGTATTCTAATCCCAAAACTGTCCCCTACCAGAGCACCAAGCAGGTGTCCCTACTACCACCTTTGTGGTATAATAGGATAAATCAACTACAAGGAGCCTTTATGACCAAGAAACCCGTCCAACTCGCTACGATTTGCTACATTGATAATGGTAAGGAATTTCTTCTCCTTCATCGAAACAAGAAAGAAAACGATGTCCATCAAGGAAAATGGATTGGAGTTGGTGGTAAACTAGAACCTGGCGAAACACCACAGGCTTGTGCCATTCGAGAAGTCTTTGAGGAAACTGGGCTCACTGTAACAAAGCATGCTCTAAAAGGAGTGATAACCTTCCCAGACTTTACTCCAAACACAGACTGGTACACCTATGTCTTTAAGATAACTGGTTTTGAAGGAAGTTTGATCGATTGCAACGAAGGCGATTTAGAATGGGTTCCTTATGACCAAGTGCTCTCCAAACCAACTTGGGAAGGCGATCGCCATTTTCAAGCATGGCTATTAGAGAACAAACCCTTCTTTTCCGCTTGCTTCCGCTATGACGGGGATAGCTTGCTGGATTACAGCGTTGATTTTTATGAGGAGTAATTCTATAAATAGAAAAAGCCTTGGTTTTCAAGGCTTATTTTCGTTATAAGAATTTTTTCTTAGGCATTTGCTTGTTCAATACGACATCCAAGGGACCAGCTGACAATACTGTATCTACCAAACGTTTATCTGTAATTTTTTTATCGAGGAGAACTTGATATTCTAAGATCAGCGCTTCTTTTTTCTTTTTGTACTTGAGGGAAATTAAGTCGGCTTGCTTGCAAGATTTACCAAATTGATTTTCAAAAAATTGATCATAGTTAAAATTCATTGGCACTGTCACCAAGAGATGACGACGATTTTGATTGACTTGAGCAAAGCTGATGTTCTCAAAAATCAAGATACAAGCAGATAGGACGACCGTCATAAAGACAGCCAAACCTAGGAAGCCCATTCCTGTCGCTAGACCGATAGCCATCGCTAAGAGGACTGCAAGCATTTCCTTCGAAGAACCTGCTGCTGAGCGGAATTTAATTAGACTGAAAGTCCCTGCTACCGCAACACCCGCTCCCAAGTTACCATTAACTAATGCAATGATAACAGCAATTAGAGTTGGCATTAGGCTTAATGTGATGACGAATTCCTTTGTATAATTAGATTTATATTTGTAAACAGCCGCCAAGAGTACCCCCATGGATAGACTGACTCCGAATACCAGGACCATCTGGACTAGGGTGATACTACTATTGGCTGTTGAAAAGATACTATTAAACAGCTGCATGATGAATGACTTCCTCTTCTACGATGTCGTGGGCTAGCTTATAGGCGTTGCCATATTTTGAAAATGATTGTTTTTCGATCTGGTATTTTTCAAGCAAGGCTACTAACCATTCTGGTCGCTCTTCTGGAACTTTTACTTCCATGATTACTTTGGTTGGATCTAATAGGTTCTTACCAAATTTACCTTCCATTGCATCCACATCGTAGTCTCGATACAGTAAGTTCTTATCGATTGTGAGACGAACTTTTTTGTCTTCGATTCCTTTATAGGATACGCGATCGTAGTAGATATACATCTTCGGCTTAATAGTCCCGTAGCGTTCTCTCAACATTTCGAGTTCTGAGGTTACCTTATCATCCTTGATTGTAGAATCAATCACTCCATTTTCGATATAATTTGTTACAGAAACAGGGTTTGAAGTTAAACGGTATTTATAGCCAATTTTATTTTCTTTTTTCTTGATTTCAAGAAAGGCTTGACTCGATTCAGATGGTGTCGCATCATAGACACGCATACGAATTTTCTCACGTCCATTCTTTTTGGCAAGTGAATCTTGAATCATATCAAAATCTTCATTATCAAAGTAGATATTGGTAATCGTTGATGTCGCAAATTCATCTACCATCATGTACTGACGAAGTTCCTTTTCTAAAAGTTCAAAAGTTTTTTTATCAACGATATATTTAGTCTCTTTACGCTTAAACTGCTTTTGTACGATTCTTGTTTTTATTATTGTGCCTCTTCTATCCTAAACTTTGACAGGTCCCTGTCTTGTTTACAAGATATAGTTTACCGACCAAGCTTTAAACGAAACTGAAAGTAATGTTAAACAAAACTTAAACTGCAATAAAGTTGAAATTCTTTTGTCACATTCCAAACTATGCTACAATAGTCCTATCAATAGTAAGGCAAGGAGAACCCCATGTACGAATTTGTCCTAGAATACGGCTCTTTCCCCGTAAAACTCATCGACGGTTTTGTCAACAATCGCTCAGAAATCCCTGATTTTCTCAAAGAAGACGAAGAAATGATTGCCCGATTGAATGAGATGAACGAACTCTTCCACCAACTTTTCTTAACCATCGAATGCAAGTTTGACTACATCGGCAAGCAATTCCCTGACAAGATTGAACAACTACGAGCACTCTATCATCCCCTGGCAGACGATTTACTAGCCAAGTATGGCAACCAGATAGAGTTGAAGATTGAACCCTTTATTTTGTAAGACAAAAGAGATGACCTCAATCATCTCTCTTTTCTTCTATTCTGTATTCCAAACCATACTGATCACGCGATAAGTAGCCATAATCCACCAAGTAGCGTCTCAATATAGCATAGTCATCATAAAACTCAGCTAGAAAAGCATTAACCTCTTTTTCAATGAATGTTGAGCCTTTCTTAGCTAATTCTTCTTGTAAATAGGCAAACAAGACCAGCTTACTTTTCAGCTTTTTCGGAATGACAAGCAACTTCCCATCTCGGAAAAATTTTTCTTGAATATCGTGAGCCTTCATATCTCCCTCCCAAAAATCCCAGTCCACAGGCTAGGATTTAGTAGTATAGTCTTTCAGTTTGCTTTTAGTACTAGGCAACGAGCTGCAGACAGTACTGAAGTACGGCAAAGCGAGTTAACGAAGTAATAAAAGATAAAATGAAAGACTAAAAATTAACGAATCTCAGCACCAAGCTCCACCAAAGCCTTACTGATTTTCTCCATGTACTTAGCCACTTCCTCATCCGTCAGGCTATCCGCAGGATTTTGGAAGGTCAGGTTATAAGCCATAGACTTCTTACCAGCCTCAATATTGCTACCCGCGTAAACGTCAAAGAGGGTCACCTTAGTCAAGCGTTTGACACCAGCACCGGCAATAGCATCCAGGACATCCTGATGCTTGACATCACTGCTCAAAAGTAGGGCAATATCACGGCTAACCGCTGGGAATTTGGAGATTTCCGTAAATGGCTGAGCAGGCTGGAGGGCTTCTTCAATCGCATCCAGATTGATTTCAGCCACGTAAGTCTCAGGAATACCGTAATCCTTAGCCGTTTGAGGGTGTACCTGACCGACAAAGCCGATTACCGCCCCATTCAAATGAATTTCAGCTGTCCGACCTGGGTGCAGGGTAGCAATCTCACTGGTCGCCACAAAGTCAACTGCTAACTTGTAGTGACCAAAGATAGCTTCCAAAATACCTTTGGCATGGAAGAAATCAACTGGTACAGCAGGTGTCTGGAAGTCTTTCTCAGCTACCAAGCCAGTCAAGACAAGGGCGAACTTGTTGATTTCTTGTGGCAGGTCTTCTTTTGGATTGCCAGACTGTTCAAAGATTTTACCGATTTCGTAGAGGGCCAAGTTCTTGTTCTTACGAGCCACGTTGTAGGCAACTGTGTCAAGCATACCAGACACCATGTTCTGACGAAGGGCAGAGCGGTCAACAGTCATCGGCCACATGAGTTCGGTGACTGTGGTAGGACGAGCCGCAAACTCCACTGCCTTTTCAGGTGTTGTCAGGGCATAGGAAATGATTTCTGTCAGTCCTGCACCTTCTGCCAGGCTACGCACTTGGCGACGGATGTTCTGGGTCAGGGTCAACTCACCTGCTGTTCCATCCTCCTTGGGAAGAGTGGTCGGCAGATTATTATAGCCATAAATACGTGCGATTTCCTCTACCAAGTCCGCTGGGATGCGAATGTCCCAACGACGACGCGGTACTGCTACTGTAAACTGACTTGCATCGCCAGTTGTTTCCATACCTAAACGACGGAAAATGTCTGCGATTTGGGCATAGTCCAGATTGGTCCCGAGCGAGCGGTTAACGTAATCAATGGTCGCTGTGACTGGGACATCCGAAGTGTCCACGCTACCCTCAGAAACGATACCAGACAAGACCTGACCGCCAGCCAGTTCTGCAATCATAGCAGCTGCTGTGTCCATAGCCTCCGTCAAGGTTGCCACGTTGATGCCTTTTTCAAAGCGAGAAGAGGACTCTGAGCGAAGGTTGAGGCGACCTGAGGTCTTGCGGATAGACTTGCCGTCAAAAAGGGCAGCTTCCAGCACAACCGTCTTAGAGTTGTTGTCAATCTCTGTGTTGGCACCACCCATGACACCACCAAGGGCAACTGCCTTGTCCGCAACGGAAATGACGATGTCATCAGTAATCAAGTCACGCTCTTCGCCGTCAAGAGTTACCAAGTTCTCACCCTCTTTTGCCTGGCGAGCCACGATTTTCTTACCGTCAAACTTGTCAAAGTCAAAGGCGTGCATTGGCTGACCGAAGTAGAGCAAGATGTAGTTGGTGATGTCCACCACATTGTTGAGCGGGCGGATACCTGCGTTCATGAGTAGGTTTTGCAACCACTGTGGGCTCGGTGCGATAGTCACATTTTCAATGACACGAGCCGTGTAGGCAGCCACCTTGTCTGACTCAATGGCCACTTCAATCACATCGCTGGCCTTCTTGTCGCTTTCCTCCAAGGCTACAGGCTTGAAGTTGACCTTGCTGTCATAGATAGCAGCCACTTCGTGAGCCACACCACGCATGGAGAGGGCATCGGCACGGTTTGGCGTGATAGACAGCTCGATAATCTCGTCGTCGAGGTCAAGGTATGAAAAGACTGGCTCACCTACGACTGCATCTTCAGGCAGGTGGTAGATTCCATCCGCATAGACTTTTGGCACCACAGAGTCGGACACGCCGATTTCGCTCAATGAGCAGAGCATACCCAAGGACTCAACTCCGCGGATTTTGCCTTTCTTGATCTTGTAGTTGCCAGCGATACGAGCTCCTGGCAGAGCGACGATCACCTTGATGCCTGGCTTGACATTTGGAGCACCGCAAACGATTTGCGTAACTTCCTCACCGACATTGACCTGGCAAATGTTGAGATGGGTATCTGGAATTGGCTCAGCAGACACAACCTGACCCACAACCAACTTAGACAGGCCAGCACTCTTTTGCTCAACCCCTTCTACCTCAATCCCTGTAGTTGACATTTTTTCAGACAAGTCATGGCTTGTCGCATCAAAGTCAACGAGTTCTTTTAACCATTTGTAACTTACTAACATATTATCCTTTCTGGTGCAAAGGCCGTTTTAGTAGCCAATCCACATCTATCTTATCACCGACCGCAAATTCATGCTGGTCAAATTTTTCAAAACCGTATTTGGAATAGAATTTCTGAGCCTTGTAATTATGTTCCCACACTCCCAGCCAGACCCAATCACAGCTTGACTGCTCTGCTTTTTCCAAAGCAAACTCAAACAAGACCTTCCCAAGACCACGACCCTGAAAAGCTTGCAAGAGATAGATACGCTGGATTTCAAAGGCGTTTTCCAGCTCCTGCTCCGTCTGGGCAGGACCCTGGTTGAGCTTGAGATAACCAGCTATCTGATGATCAACTCTTAGAAAATAGTGCTGGCAGTTGGGATCAGATAACTCACGCGTCAAGACTTCCAGCGAATAAGCTTCCTCGAAGAATGCCTCCAGTTCATTTGGATCATTATCGTGAGCAAAGGTTTCGGCAAAAGTCTGCTTAGCAAGGTCTTGTAGAATAGAAACTTCTTCTAATTGTATTGGGTCAATCTGCATCTCTTGTCTTTCTTTTCTAACTGGGCTAGGAAAGTCGCTTAATACGATTTCCGTCTACTATTCAGTGTTACGACGGTTTCTGGTTGAAAACGATACTTTTTCAACTCTAAACCTAGTGATGTGAGTAGGAAGACCGCTATAGCGGCTACCGCTTCTCTCAATCTACTAACTTTATCGGATTACGACGGTATTTCAAGCAAAACGATATTTTTTGCTTGAAATCCTAGTAAGGTAGCTAGGGAAGTCGCAGAATAGCGATTCCCCTTCACTTACTCGTCCGTGGTTACGACGCTCTAAGGTTGAAAACGACATTTTTTCAACCTTAGAGCTAGTGAGACGATTAGACAGTTCGCCATAGCGACTGTCGTCTCATAAATAGGTGCCTTAGCACCATTTATGAGTATCGGATTAAAATTGCTCCGAGAATCGTACATCGCCTTGATAGAATCCACGAATATCGTTGATACCGTAACGGAGCATGGCAATGCGTTCCTGACCGAGACCAAAGGCAAAGCCAGAGTACTTGGTTGAGTCAATCCCACTCATTTCCAATACTTGTGGGTGGACCATACCGGCACCGAGGATTTCAATCCAACCTGTTTTCTTACATACGTTACAGCCGTCACCACCACACTTGAAGCAGGAAACATCCACCTCAACAGATGGCTCAGTGAATGGGAAGTATGATGGACGGAGACGAATTTGACGCTCTTCACCAAACATTTTCTTTATGATCATTTCAAGCGTACCTTTGAGATCACCCATGGATACATTTTCACCGACAACCAAGCCTTCAATCTGGTGGAACTGGTGGCTGTGGGTCGCATCATCCGTATCCCGACGGAAAACACGACCTGGTGAAATCATCTTCAAGGCACCTTTTGAGAAATCATGCTGGTCCATGGTCCGTGCCTGAACAGGCGACGTATGGGTCCGCATAAGGATTTCTTCTGTGATGTAGAAGGTATCCTGCATATCACGTGCGGGGTGGTCTTTTGGCAAATTCATGCGCTCAAAGTTGTAGTAATCTTTTTCCACTTCAAATCCGTCAACGATTTGGAAGCCCATGCCCAAGAAAATATCTTCGATTTCTTCAGAGGTCTGGGTCAAAACATGGCGTTTTCCGACCTTAACCTGACGACCTGGCAAGGTCACATCAATGGTTTCTGAAGCTAATTGCTGCTGAATTTTTGCGGCTGCAACCTTTTGAGCGGTTTCTTCAAAAGCAGCTGTCAGCACATCACGTACTTCATTGACCTGCTTACCAACGATTGGTTTCATTTCGTTAGATAGGTCTTTCAAGCCTTTCAACAAGTCAGTCAAGGACCCTTTTTTACCCAAAACCGCAACACGCAGGTCTTGTAGTTCTTTTTCTCCTTGGTGCTGGATTTCTTTTAACTTTTCAAGTGTAGTTTGGCTTAATTCAGCCAACTGTTGTTCAATGTTTGACATAATTCCTCCAATAAAAAAACGCATGACACCACTCGTATCGGAGCGTTGTCACGCGGTACCATCCGTTTTCATCTGCTAGGCAGACCTTGTTTCTATGAACCTTCATTCACAAGTGAAGTACTGAAATGTGAATACAGGTTCTAAGTCCTTGTGTGAGTGAATTCGACCAACTTTCACTGATTGAGCTTACAGTCACGGCTCAACTCCCTGGACAGTTTCCATAGGTGTACTAGTCTCACAGACTTCTATTCAATTAAGAATATTCTATCAAAAATAAGAAAGTTTGGCAAGAAATCTTCCCATAAAAACTCCCTCTATCTAGTATAGAAAGGAGTTTACATTTAGAATATGTATTCACAAGCGAAGTACTTTTAAAAGAGAACTAGTTTTTCGCTCATCAAGGTAGTTTTTTGAAGGAATTCTGACTGTATTTTGAAAAAAACTAGCTTCAGATGGAAGTGCTGAACTGTTGATACAGGTTCTTATAGTTTTGCCTGCCATTTATTGGCCCAAACATTTTCATTTGGCACACCATAGAATGCATCTTTCCCTTCTAATTTATCAAGGAGGGATTCAATCGTGTTTTTATTATGATGGTAGGCATTGATAGCAGTTTTGACCATGGTAACATCGTGAAGGTGAGTTGTATAGTTTAGTGAAACGAAAATGGTTGGAACTTCATGTACATACCAAGGAACTTCATTGGACATGGCTGTTTTCCACTGGATGCGGTAATTATTCTGCGCTCCATATCCAATAACATTGGCAACAGTCAAGGCTAGATCAACTTCTTCTCGGTATTGCAACGTTTTTCCTTTGATTCGAGTCGTACCATCATTGACGGTCACTTCATAACCACGCGCCTCTAGGGCAGCTTTAAGGTTATCAACGACTTCTGTACTTGCCGCCATAATCCCTTCTTTTTCACCTTCTAGGTAATACAAACGGATTCTGCGATGGGTTTCTGGACTGATTGGAAGATTTTTCTGTGTATCTTTCAACAGCGTAATTGCTTTGTCTGCTGCTTCACGTTGCCAAGCCAAGTGTTCTTCACAGCCGATAATAGCCAATTCATCAGCTGATTTTAGTAAGGTTCCTTCTGCTTGCTTGATATGCAGATTGAGTTTGGCTTTCAGACCTAAAATGCGACGGAGAGCATCATGAAGTCTTTCCTCAGTAATCACTCCCTTGCGGTAGCCACTGAGCATAAATTCAAAATCTTCTTCTAAATTATTGAAGAATAAGAACATATCGCAACCCGCTGCAATGGCTGCTGGGACATAATCTTCACGACGCATCGCTGCTGTCATCCCCAACATGTGGCTGGCATCTGTTATGACCAAGCCATTGAATTCCAGTTTTTCTTTCAATAAATCTTGAATCAATTCGGGAGCCAGCGTTGCAGGCAAAATATCTTCGTCCTTCAAACTTGGGTTCAATGTTTGTTGATAGTAGGGCAAGGCTATATGACCCGCCATAATCATCTCAACTCCAGCTTCAATATGATGACGATAGACACGACCAAAACTCTTGTCCCATTCTTCTGGAGAGAGCTCATTGACACCAAGGACTAGGTGCTGATCACGTTCTTCTGTACCATCTCCTGGGAAATGCTTGATGCATTGAATAACATCTCTTTCAGCAGTCAATCCTTCTAAATAGGCACTGGTATAGGCAATAACATCATCAGAATTTGTACCATAGGCTCTGGTATTGACGATAGTATTGCGCCAGTTCTGAACAATGTCCACGCAAGGGTCAAAATTGACATTTACACCTAATGCAGTCTCCTCGCGCGCAGATACGAGACCTGCTAGGTAGGGGATACGAGGATCCCGACTGGCTTCCGATTGAGCGCCTGAGGAAATATAGGTTCCTCCTTTCACAGCTCCATCTCCACCTGAGTCGCAGTTCGCTGCAACCAAGAGAGGTACTTTTGAATAGCTTTGCAACTCGTTAATCAGTCCTTGTACCTGTTCTGGACTACCATTCATATAGCGGGCGCCACCTATGTGGTATCGATTCATCAATTCCTGATTACTCAAATTATTTCCGCTAAAAGCATCTCCTCCGAAGAAGAATAGATTGACAAACAATTGACCGATTTTTTCTTCATCAGTCAGATGAGCCAAGGTAGTTTCCACCCAAGCAATCTGCTCTTCATCCAAACAATAGGGTTTCTTCCGCAAATCAACCAATCTAGGCATTACTTCCTCCTTATTTTCCTCGCCAAATACGTGTATCTACCAAACCACAGTAGGCATCTACAGGCGATACTCCTGTAAAGGCTGACTCTCCTGCTAATTTAGTAACCAAGGCTTCTAAAGTGACAGGCAAGCCATCGTAGGCATTGATATAGGTTGCAACCTGTGGCATATCTGCAAGTGCAAATGGGTGCTGAACGGAGACAACAATGGTTGAAATTTCGTGGACATAGAAAGGCTGGTCTGGTGTTCCCTTGGCAGCTGGCCAAATAATCCGCTGAGTTGTCCCGCCTGAGTTGACATCGACTAAATTGATAATCAAATCATAGTTATCTGTGATTTCGGCAATTGGACGCTTGGAAGCATAGACATTTGCAATCGCTGCTGGTCTTTCTTCTTCTGGTAATTTAGCAATCCGTGCTTCTGTATTTTCCCAGATAGATACTTGGTGACCTCGAGCTTCTAATAGTTCTTTCAACGTATCGGCTGCTCTCTTCTTGCCAGCATTGATCATGGCACCAAAACCACCCTTATAGCCATCTACTTCTACCAACAAAATCCGTTTGTAGCGTTCTGGATTGACAGGGAAAATTCCTTCTTGTTTGGCTTTTACCAAGGTAATCGCCTTATCAGCTACTTCGTTGGCAAGCTGTTTCGCCTCATCTCTACCAATCAAAGCCAGCGCTTCTTCTTTTGGCAACATGATTTCCTGACGACGACCTTCAAACAAGTGAAGACCGAGTTTAGCTTTCAAGCCCAAGGTACGACGAAGGGCATCATGGAGGCGTTCCTCAGAAAGCAGACCATTTTCCAATCCTTCTTTCATCCATTGCAAATCTTCTTCTGGATCATTGAAGAAAAGGAAAAGATCACATCCTGCTTCAATAGCTGTAGGCAATAGCTCACGACGCGGCATAGAGGCTGTCATACCGATCATGTGACTGGCATCCGTGACAATGGCACCATTGTAACCTAACTCTCCACGAAGCAATTCATCCAAGAGGGTTTTATTCAGCGAAGCTGGCAACATGTCATCCAATTCACGTTCTGGATGCATTTCTTTCTCAACATTTGGCAAATGAATGTGCCCCGCCATAATACCTGGAAGACCTGCGTCAGCCATCTCACCGTAAATCCGTCCAAATGTTTCCATCCATTCAGATTTGGTCATGGGATTCGAAGCAAAAGAGAGATGATGATCACGTTCATCAATACCATCGCCTGGAAAATGCTTAGCAAACGGCACAATGCCGTGTTCCATAATGCCACGCATGTATTCTTTGGATAATTCAATGACTTGGTCTACATTAGCTCCCCAAGTTCGGTTTGCAATGATTGGATTGCGCCAATTACGGCTGAGGTCCATAATCGGTGCAAAGGAGGCATTGCAGCCTACCGCAGCTGCTTCAAGTCCTGTAACTTTCCCCATTTCATAAGCATAGCGGGGATCGGCTGTCGCAGCAATCTTGATTTCATCCCCAATTTTCGTTCCATCCGTAACAGCACCATTCCCACCAGATTCGGTATTGGCTGCAATCAAGAGAGGAATCTTAGACTTGGTCTGCAAAATATAGTTTTGCTCCCAAATATCTGCAGCAGGTCCAGGATTGTAACGAACAGCAGCAATCTTATAATCATTTAATACTCCAGTCAGATATTCTTCCGTCCGCTGGCTACCCATATTGACAAAGAGATGACCGATTTTTTCATCCAAGGTCATCTGAGCAATGGTTTCTTCAATCCAAGAAATAGCCTCTTCATCAAGGCTGTAAGGTTTCTTCCGTAAATCTACTAAATGTGTCATGTTTGGCCTCCAAAAAAGCTAGAGGACATAGCGCCTCTAGCCCTTCTCTCTAGTCGTCTAAATTATTCCAAAATGCCTGTGTCAATTTTGTTTCTTTCTCATCTGTGAATGCTTGATGAGCAAATTCATCTGCAATCGTTTCTGTCAAATCTGTCCAAGATTGCATCTCTCGTCCTACTAAAATAGGATAGAAATGGACACCGTTCAATTCCGCCGCCTTCAAATCACCAGGCGAGTCACCAATCATCATAATCTTATCAGGACAATACCCTTCCTCTATTAACAGTTTGATGACATCTTCTTTCTTACCACGGTCTTGACAGTACAATTCTGTAACAAAGTCCATCAAACCTTGGTCTGTCCACTCTTCTTCTACTGCTTCCTTATTAGCAGAAGAAACCACGTAGACTTTTCCTAACTGGCTCAATTTTTCCAAGCCCTTGTGAACGCCGATGAAGGCTAAAACAGGACCGCTATAATGCTTAATGGCTTGATTGACTTGAGTGGACCATTTTAAGGCTAATTCCAAGTCTTTTGACGGCTGCTCTTCTAACAATCTTTCCAGAGAAGCATTTGACAAAGAATCTGTGGTCGCGACCCAATTTTTCAAGTTGTCTATACCAGTCACACCTGCAAATTCTAGGCCTTTAACCAAGCCTACAAAACGGTTAATACCACGTTCTCGTGAGTAGAGATTGACTCGATTCCATTCAGCTAAAAACGGTTCTTTATCTTTGACATCAAAAACATCTGCAGCCAAGGGGCCGAAAAAAAGTTTATGTTTGTAGGTCATGGTGTCCATGGCGCAGCCATCAGAGTCCACACAAAATACGTATTCCATCTTCATCATTAGACTCCTGAATAGGCTGAGAAGCCACCGTCAATCGGTAAAACAACACCGTTGACAAAACTTGCCAAATTCTCATCTGCCAAGAAGAAGACTCCTCCGACCAACTCTTCGGCTTCACCAAACCGTCCCATCGGTGTATTGGTCAAAATCTTGTTAGCACGTGCGGTCGGTTGACCTGCCTCATCAAACAGCAAACCACGGTTTTGGTTGGTAACCAAGAATCCAGGCGCAATCGCATTACAGCGGATGCCAACTTTTGAAAAATGGACTGCTAACCATTGGGTAAAATTACTAATAGCAGCCTTGGCACCTGAATAGGCTGGAATTTTTGTCAAAGGAGTAAAGGCATTCATGCTGGAAATATTGATAATATTTGCTCCCGAGCGACCGATCATATCCTGTGCAAAGACCTGTATTGGCAATAGGGTTCCTAGATAATTCAAATTGAATACAAAATTGATACCTGCCTCATCCAAGTCGAAGAAAGTTTTGGTATCAGCTGGCAACCCAATCTCATGGAATTCATTGTCTGTTGTCGCTTTGGGATTATTGCCTCCTGCACCATTGATTAATATGTCTACAGGACCAAAATCTGCTAGGACTTGCTGGCGAACTTCTTCCAAATTTTCCTTAGAAAGAACGTTAGATTTATAGGCTTTTGCAACACCACCTGTTGCTGCAATCACATCAACGAAGACCTGAGCCGCAGCCTCATTCAAGTCCAAAAGCGCAACCTTTGCACCTGCCTTAGCAAATTCTTTTGCCAAATAGCCACAAAGAACGCCTCCTGCGCCTGTAATAACAACAACCTTATCCTTAAACTCAATAACACGTGACATATTAGCTCTCCTTATTTCCAACTGTTTTGACTGTAATTCCAAAATCTGGTGTCTTGCCTGCTGCTCGCATATTGGCTTCATAGAGACCGTTAAAGTAGGTTGCCCCAAGGGCTCGGTCATACAAACCATAACCAGGTGTCTTGGTCTGGTCTCCCCAGATACGACGACCGTGGTCTGGACGCAAGGCACCCGTCCAGTCATAGTCTACCAATAATTTAACAACAGCGTTCATATCAATGTCACCAGCCTGTGACAAATGTGCAGTTTCTTGGAAGCCCCAAGCACCTGCCGTCACATTGCGCGTATGCATAAAATTGATGCGATTGCGTTTGAGAGCATATTCTGTCATGGCAAGGACATCATTTTTCGGATCAGAAGCATAGGATCCGACACACATGGTAATTCCATTGTGCTCGGAATCGTAGAGATTCAAAAATCGTTCAACGGCTTCTTGACCAGTGATGATGCGCGGTAAACCAAAGATTCCGTAGGGAGGATCATCAGGGTGAATGGCCATTTTGACGCCAGCCTCCTCAGCCGTTGGCATAATCGCTTTGATAAAATACTCCAAATTCGCCCATAAATCTTCTTCAGAAATATTCTGACGATAATTTTCGATAATAGCCTTCATTTCTTCCTTGGAATAGGATGAATCCCAACCTGGTAAGTTCAAATCATCCGCCACAGGATCAACACCTGCCAAATCAGATTTAAGGAAAGCTAAAGAAGTTGAACCATCTGGAAGTGGGTGGTGCAAGTCTGAACGAGTCCAGTCAAACACAGGCATGAAATTGTAGCATACAACTGGAATACCTGCAGCCCCGACATTACGGATGGACGTTTTATAGTTTTCGATTAACGCATCACGATTTGGCTTCCCTTGTTTGATGTCTTCATGGACAGGAATGGATTCAATAACAGTAATTTCAAGTCCTGCTTCTTCTACCATTTTTTTCAGCTCTAGAATGTTTTCAAGGGGCCAAGCTTGACCAACTGGCACATCATAGACAGCAGTCACAATCCCCTGCATACCAGGAATCGCCTTAATCTCTTCAAGTGTCACAGGATCCTTTTTCCCATACCATCGAAATGACATTTTCATGATTTACTCTCCTTTATTGTTCAAAAAATTCTTTGGCATTGTAATAGGATATGGCTTCTACAAACCGCCCTAAACGATTGTAATCTTCAGGCACTTCTTCATCAACAATCCATTGGCCGACATAGGTCGCTAAAATGCGTCTGAAATAATCATGCCGTTGATAAGATAAAAAGCTACGCGAATCGGTTAACATCCCAACAAAATTAGCAAGCATACCCTGTTCTGCATAGGCATTCATCTGGTCAATCATGCCCAACTTGGTGTCATTGAACCACCAACCGGCACCAAATTGTAGCTGGCTACGAAGCCCTTCCTCATTGGACTGGAAATTCGCCAAAGTATTGGCTAGAGCAATGTTGTAACTTGGATTGAGATTGTACCAAATCATTTTTGGAAGGGCATTTTCCTTGACCAAGTTATCTAACAAACGATTCAAATTCACAGTCAGACATGTCTGGTCTCCAATCGAATCTACACCTACATCTGCTCCAAGTTTTTCAAACAGTCCTGTATGGTTGTTCCGTAAGGCACCAAAGTGAACTTGTGTCACAAAACCATGTTTCTTGTACAGTCGGCACAGTTCTCTAAAGATGGCAGTCTGCCATTTATTGATACTGGATTGGCCAGCCTCTTTACCTGCAAGTCTTGCTAGTAAAATATCATCAAGCTCTTCAAGGCTTGCTTCTTCGTATGAAATAGCCGTAAAGCTAATGTCACTTGCTCGGCAACCGTGTTGAGCAAAATAGGAAACGCGCTGACCAAGTGCCTCTACAAAACTTGCAAAGTCTCTTACTGCTACCCCTGTTACTTCCTCCAAGCGTTTAATAAATGGATTGAAATTTCGATGTTCTATAAAGGCTTCATCTGGGCGGAAAGTTGGTGCCACTACAGTATCTATAGTTGAGTCCTCAGCCAAGCGCTTATGCCATTCCAAGCTATCTAGTGGATGGTCAGTTGTCCCAATAAAGGTCACCCTAGCATCCGCAATCAGCTTCCGTGGACTCATTTGATGTTCTTGTAAATAGGCATTGAGCTGATGATAGAGTCGCTCTGCATTTTCTTCGGTCAACAATTCCTCAATACCGAAAACCTGTCGCAATTCCAAATGACTCCAATGATAGAGAGGATTTCCAAAAGCCCGTTCTAAGGTTCTTGCCCAAGCCTTAAACTTATCTAGTTTACTTGCTGAACCTGTGATTTCTTCTTCTGAAATACCATTAGCCCGCATCAAGCGCCACTTATAATGGTCACCCCCCAGCCACAGATCAACAATATCTTCATAAACCTTATCTTCAAAAATTTCCTTAGGATCCAAGTGGCAATGGAAATCATAGATAGGAAGCTCTGCTATTTTCCCGTAAAGCTCCTTAGCAGGCTCATTTTTTAGCATAAAGTTTGTACCATTAAAACTCATTTCATCCCTCCAAAGCTGCAACAAAACTGCGAGCAATCGTCGTTACACTTTCATAGCCTTCAGCCTGCACTCGACTTGCCAGAGCCGAACCGACTCCAACAGCACAAGCACCTGCCTTTTTCCAATCTGCAACATTTTCAACCGATACGCCACCAGAAGGCATCAAATCCACTTGGGGCACAGGGCCGTGTATATCCTTGATAAATCCAGGTCCCAACACGCCACCAGGGAAAAGCTTGATAATAGGACATCCCGCCTGACTAGCTGTGACAATCTCTGTTGCAGTTGCACAGCCTGGGAAGTAGAGTACCTCAGCCTCTTGAGCCAAGTCTTGAATTTCTTTATCAAAATGAGGACTGACCAGGAAACTAGCACCTGCATCAATGGCCGCTTGTGCCAGCTTAAGATTCATTACTGTTCCCGCTCCGATGACTACGGAAGAATCGTCTGAGAACTCCTCTTGTAATTCTTTGATAACTGTCGCTGCGTTTGGAGTCGAAAATGTAATTTCAATATTTCGAATACCTCCCAAAATCGCATGGCGAGCGATTTCTTTCGCATCTTCTTCATCTTTTCCGCGAATCACTGCGAAAAAGTAATTTTCTTTTAATTGCTTTAACATCTTGACCTCCAATTAGAAAGCGTTGTCATTTATAGTTATAGTATACAATTCATCAGATGATTTGTCAATGAAAAAGCAAAAAAATAAGGCTGGGCCAAAAGCCCAATGTCATTAAGTTAACTAACCTATCACATTTTGTGGTGGGTTAGTTTTTATGTTACACTAAAAATAAAAGGGGAAAAGTCATGCTAGATCAGATTAAAGCTCATTTACTTGATAGTATTAACGACATCGTTTCCACCGCAAACCAGTTTGTGCTTCATCCTGAAAAAGATTTTAGTCGGAAAAGTCAGCTAACGATGAAAACCATGATTCAAGCTA
>NZ_JAOTGI010000028.1:0-28483 GCF_044427255.1 Streptococcus sp. 2021WUSS126
ATCACCCTGCACGTTTGGTTCGTCTTCTTTAATTTTCAAAGGTCTTGTTCGTTATCGCGATCTCGCGACAACTATCTTAGTTTATCATTTCTTGGAAACTTTGTCAACACTTTTTTGAAACTTTTTTTCGTTCCTCTGTTAACTAGTTACTCAAGAGACAACTCATTTATTCTATCATCTTCTACTGGACTTGTCAACACTTTTTTGAAACTTTTTTCATTCCGCTACTGACTAGCCCCTCAAGTGACAACTCATTTATTCTATCACGACTTATACACATTGTCAACAGGTTTTTTGAAAATGATAAAACAGCTGCAAAAACTGCAACTGTTTTATTATCTTTATTGACGTACCTCTAGAAGACCCAAATCTCCATCTTCACGTCTATACAATACATTTGTTGTACCGTCATTAGCATCTGTATAGATGAAGAAATCATGTCCGAGCAACTCCAATTGGAGGACTGCTTCTTCCATATCCATTGGTTTCAAGTCTACTTGCTTAGTACGAACCACTTTTACTTCCTCACCTGTTTGCTCAACAAGTTCATCTGTAAAGACTTGACCAGTTGCCACTTTTTGACGATGTTTTCGTTCAATCTTAGTTTTGTTACGACGAATTTGGCGTTCAATCTTATCTACTACAAGATCGATAGAGCCATACATTTCTTGTGAAATATCTTCTGCGCGAAGTGTAACTGCTCCAACTGGAATTGTTACTTCTACTTTTGCGCGCTTGTCACGGTAAACTTTTAGATTTACTTTAGCATTCAACTCTTGTTCTTCATTGAAATATTTCTCAATCTTAGCCACTTTCTCTTCTACATAGGTGCGAAGTGCATCTGTAACTTCAAGGTTTTCTCCACGAATACTGAATTTAATCATATTAGTACCTCTTTCTTGGCTTTCGCCTTTCTTCACTATTATTATACCACATTATAGGAATATTGCAACCGTTTTCTTATCGTGTTAGTGAAAATGTTTTGATTTCTTTCCTACCAATTTTCATGAAAAGTTCTACAGCAAGTTGGATTGTGGCTCCTGTTGTGTATATATCGTCGAATAATAATATTTTTTCTGGCACTTCTTTTTCATCTAATAGATAGAACATCTGTTTTGCTTCTAGTCTCTCTGCTCGATTTTTAGACGATTGTTTTTGGCTTTCATACTTTCCAAGAAGGGACTGATAGGGGATATTTGTAGCATCCAAAAGTCCTTCCACTTGATTAAACCCACGTTCTGATAGTCGTTTTTGACTAATTGGTATGGGAACAATTGTGTAGTCAGGAAATTGGCTTAACGCTATTCTAAGCTTTTTAGCAAAAATATTTCTTAAAACATAGTCTCCTTGAAATTTGTAGCGACTAAAATAATGTGCCATCGCTTGATTATATTGGTACAAAGCTGTGTGGACAACTGGTTTCCCTTGATTCTGCCAGTACTGACAATCCTTGCAACTTTCCGATTCCCCATTTTTATAACAATGTGGACAGTGTTGCTCTGCTATTTCCTCAAAAGTCGAAAAACATTCTTCACAGGTGCCCGATTTTTCTTTACTAAAGAAGATGAGATCTGAAAATCTTGTTTTATTTTTCATAGCTTGATCACACAATAGACAATTAGACATATCCAGCCTCCTTGTTCATCTGTTTAATTTCAGCGATTGCCTTTTCAATAGCTCCTGTACTTCCCTCATGATAAAACTGGAGTAACCCAGTCGGACGTTCCATACTTCTGCCGACCCGGCCTGCAATCTGAACAAGACTTGACGCTGTGTAGAGGTAATGATTGGCTTGAACAACAAAGACATCTACACATGGGAAGGTCACCCCACGTTCAAGAATAGTAGTCGAGATTAATACTGTGATTTCTCTCTTGCGAAAACCTTCAACTATTTCAAGGCGATTTTCTGTTTGACTGGATACAAAGCCAATTGTTTCTTCTGGGAATGTTTTTTTCATTATCTTGGTAAATTCTTGACCTTTGGAGATTTCTGGGACAAAAATGAGTAAGGGAAAGCCCGACTTTCTCTGTTCTTCAATTGCTTTTTCCAACTTTGGGACTAGTCTATTTTTCTTTAGGGTATCATCGAATTTACTAAACCAGACTTTTTGCGGGACAACAAGCGGATTGCCATGAAATCGCCTTGGCAAACTAAGACGGCTTAATTTGCCTGTTCTTACTTTTTTATCCAATTCATCTGTTGAAGTTGCTGTCAGAAAAACTTGAACACCGGCTTCCTTGACCGCATTGTCTGCTGCTTGATAGAGCATGGGATTATCCGCATAGGGAAAGGCGTCTACTTCATCAATCAAAACCAAATCAAAGGCCTGATAAAATTTTAATAACTGATGTGTGGTTGCTACAACTAATGGAGTTCGGAAATAAGGTTCAGACTCTCCATGTAGTAAACTAATTGGAACTGAAAAGTCATTTTGCAGACGTTTATAGAGTTCGATACAAACATCAATTCGAGGACTGGCTAGGCAAACCGCTCCGCCTTTATCAATCACTGAGGCAACGGTGTGGTAAATCATTTCTGTCTTACCTGCTCCTGTTACTGCATGAACCAATGTCGCACGATTATTTTCCACGTTTGCAACTAGTCCATCTGAAATTCTTTGTTGCCAATCAGTTAGTTGACCTTTCCACTTTAAACACTTAGTGATTGGAAAATCTTTCTGAGGAAAATGATAGAGTTTTTCGTCTGACCGCACTCTGCCTAGAAGCAAGCAGGCTCGACAGTAATAAGCATCGTTTGGCAATTTGTTTTCTTCTTCAAAAGTTGTTCCACAGCGAAAGCAGTTATTCTTTTTTGTAATACTTGGCACTTTTTCTGCTATTTCTCTTTCTTTTGCCGTCAATTGGTATTTGGTAAATAATCTTCCATAATAATTTTCTAATTCTTTCATCGCTTATTTATTCGGAATTTCTTGTCAGTTTTAAAAAAAATTAGTACAATTTGGTTATGAAAGAATTTAAAACAATTAGAGAAGATGGTATTGTTGAGGAAGAAATTAAAAAGTCACGATTTATCTGCTTTATGAAACGAGTGACCAGCGAAGAGGAAGCTCGCAACTTTATCAACAAGATCAAGAAAGAACATTACAAGGCTACTCATAACTGCTCTGCTTTTGTCCTTGGAGAAAATATGGAAATCAAGCGTTCCTCAGATGATGGGGAGCCGTCTGGTACTGCTGGTGTGCCAATGCTGACGGTTTTAGAAAATCACGATCTGACCAATGTCGCAACGGTGGTTACCCGCTATTTTGGAGGTATCAAACTAGGGGCAGGCGGACTTATTCGTGCTTACGCTGGAGCAGTGGCTAATGCAGTCAAGGAGATCGGTGTTGTGGAAGTTAAGGAGCAGGAAGGTATTTCCATTAGTATGTCCTACGCCCAATACCAAGAGTTTGCCAATTGGCGAGCTGAGCAAGGTCTGGAAGAATTTGATACCCAGTTTACTACCGAAGTTTCAACCATGATTTTTGTCGATAAAGAATTCCTTGAACAAACATTAGCAAGTCTTACTGACTTTTACCACGGAAAAGTATCCGCACGAAAAACCAACTCTCGAATCGTGGAGGTACCTGTCTATTAAAAAAAGCTATCGGCGAGATAGTTTTTTTATATTATCCTTTTTTGACTTTCTACTATATAATGTATAATAACATTATTTGGAGGTGCCTTATGGCTATTTATCAAAATATTACGCAATTAGTTGGAAAAACTCCGATTATCAAACTTAACAATATTGTACCTGAAGGAGCTGCTGAGGTCTATGTCAAATTGGAAGCTTTCAACCCAGGATCTTCTGTAAAAGACCGGATCGCCTTGGCTATGATTGAAGATGCTGAAAAGGCTGGTACCATCAAACCTGGAGATACTATTGTTGAGCCAACAAGTGGTAACACTGGTATCGGTCTTGCTTGGGTTGGAGCCGCAAAAGGTTATAAGGTGATTATCGTCATGCCTGAAACCATGAGTGTTGAGCGTCGCAAGATTATCCAAGCTTATGGAGCTGAACTTGTCTTGACTCCTGGTAGCGAAGGGATGAAGGGGGCTATCGCCAAAGCAAAAGAGATTGCTGAAGAAAAAAATGGCTGGGTTCCTTTCCAATTTGCTAATCCATCCAATCCAAAAGTTCACGAAGATACAACAGGACAGGAAATTTTGGAAGACTTTGGAACAACTGGTTTAGATGCCTTTGTATCTGGCGTTGGTACTGGTGGTACCGTTTCAGGTGTTTCGCATGTTTTGAAGACAGCAAATCCAGATATTGCTATCTATGCTGTCGAAGCTGATGAATCAGCTGTCTTATCTGGTGAAGCACCTGGTCCACACAAGATTCAAGGTATTTCGGCAGGTTTTATTCCAGATACCTTGGACACTAGCGCCTATGATGGCATTATTCGTGTCAAATCCGATGATGCCTTAGCTACAGGTCGTGCTATCGGTGGAAAAGAAGGATTCTTAGTTGGTATTTCTTCAGGTGCAGCAATTCACGCTGCTATCGAAGTCGCTAAGGAGTTGGGAACTGGAAAAAAAGTGTTAGCAATCTTGCCTGATAACGGAGAACGTTACTTGTCAACAGCTCTTTACGAGTTCAATGAGTAAAAAGAAAGAAGGTTAGGAATGCATCCTATACCTTCTTTTCTTTGTGTTCTTTGAGATAGCCTTTAGCTTCCTCAATCCATTTCGGAAGTTGTTTTGCTAAAGGGGAAAAACCAATTTTATTCCGTTCATTTGTAAAACGATGATGACGCGGAATTTTTTGTTGTTCTTCTTCTAAGGTCCGGATTGATAAACTAGCCTTTTCAGTATATTCATCAAAGTCAACTACCTGTACCAAAACCTCTTGCCCCAATTTTAAATGATCATAAATATTATCAACAAAACCTGTTTTGATTTCCGAGATATGAATCAGGCCCGTCGTCCCATTCTCTAATTGTACAAAGGCTCCATACGGCTGAATGCCCGTTACCGTCCCCTTGAGTTTATCTCCGATTTTCATCTTAATCCTCTATTTCGATGGTCTCAATTACAACATCTTCATGTGGACGATCTGCTGAATCTGTTGCAACCGCTGCGATAGCATCCAAGACGACGAAGGATTCTTCATCAACTAGATGACCAAACACTGTGTGGCGTTGGTCTAGATGTGGTGTCCCGCCATTTTTGACATAGGCTTCTGCAACTTCTTTAGGCCAACCGCCTCGTTCTAATTCTTTCGCATTGTATGGGAAGTTTTGGTTTTGAACGATAAAGAATTGGCTTCCATTTGTATTTGGTCCTGCATTGGCCATTGACAAGGCTCCTCTGAGATTAAAAGCTTCCATTGAAAATTCATCTTCAAACGCAGTACCATAAATAGATTCACCACCCATACCTGTTCCGGTTGGATCGCCACCTTGAATCATAAAGTCTTTGATAATACGATGGAAGATAATTCCGTCATAATAGCCATCTTTAGAAAGAGCTACGAAATTTGCTACAGTTTTGGGTGCAATTTCAGGGAAGAGTTTTACTGTTAACTTACCGTGGTTAGTCTTGATATGCGCAACTGGCCCTGTAACATTTTCCAAATCTAATTGCGGGAAATATTTTTCTTTTTCTACCATACCTAATTTCTCCAAGGCATCGAAAATGCCATCTTCTTCTACTTTTTTTGTGATATAATCTGCATGCTTTTGCAGTTCTGGATGCGAATGTCCCATAGCGATACTAATTCCTGCATAATCGAATAACTCAATATCGTTGAGTCCATCTCCGAACACTAGGACATTTTCAGGTTTCAGGCCTAGTTTTTCAACAACCTTAGCAACACCAGTTGCTTTGGAAGAGCCTTTTAGCACAATGTCCGATGAAATAGCATCCCAGCGAACACTACGCAATTCCGCTTGCAACTCTTCTGGAAGTTCTACTTCGTGACCATCTTTCTCGAAAGTTAACAATTGATAGATGTCATTTTCTTTATAAAAAGTTGGATTTGTTTCCAAACCTTCATAAATCAAGTCAATTACTTGACTAATGCGGTCAGTTCGTGCAGAAAGTGTCCCTTTTTGACTACCAAGCATACCATATTCGATTCCAATTTCTTTAGCCCAATTTAATACAGATTCTACTAAATTTTGGGACATTGGCTGATGGTGCACTACCTGACCTTTGGCATCTTCTACGTAGGAGCCGTTAATCATAGCGAAAAAGTCTGGCTTTAAGGCCTTGATTTCTGGCACCAAACCATAAGGCGTTCGTCCTGACGCAATTCCTGTCAAAATTCCCTTTTCTTTCAGTGATTTGAAAACCTGCTGAATTGATTCAGGAATGTAGCCTGTATTCTTCACACGTAGCGTGTCGTCAATGTCAAAAAAGACTATTTTTATTTTTTTTGCCTTATATCTGAGTTTTGCATCCATATAATTCCACTATCCTTTGGTTGAAAATTAACTAATTTTCATTATACCATTATTGGTCCTCTTGCGCCACCAAACCATGCTGGAAAGCATAAACAACTGCTTGAGTACGGTCGCTCACAGCTAGTTTGGATAAGATATTGGAAACATGGGTTTTAACAGTTTTTAAGGAAATGAAGGACTCATCTGCAATTCGTTGATTATCATATCCCTTGGCTAACAGCGTCAAGATTTCACGTTCCCGAGCTGTTAAGTCATCATGTAAATCTGGGTGGCGTTTATGGTGCTCTACTTTTTTCTCTACTTCTGTCTCAATAGCATATTCTCCAAGAGCTACCTTGCGGATGGCTGCTAAGATTTCGTCAGCACTTGACGTTTTCAACATATAGCCACGAGCTCCTGCTTCCAGCACAGGATAGATTTTTTCATTATCTAGGTAGGAGGTCAGGATGACAATCTGCGCTTGCGGCCACTCCTTCAGCAAGGCCAGGGTTGCTTCTACGCCAGTCATCTTGGGCATAACCAAGTCCATCACTACAACATCGGGTTTAACCTCTAATGCTTTAGCCAAACCTTCCTCGCCATCACTAGCTTCTGCAACTACTTCAACATCTGGCTGTAAATTTAAGTAACTTTTCAATCCTAGACGAACCATCTCATGGTCGTCAATCAGCATCACTCGAATCGTATTCATCTTCTTTTCCTTTCAATAGTGGGATACGAATATCAATCGCCACTCCCTTATTTGGGGCTGTGCGAATTTTTATCGTTCCAGCCATGTCTTCAACCCGCTCACGTATGTTTTGAAGACCGTAACTTAATTCATCATCTGCACCTTGTTGGAAGCCGATACCATCGTCTGTCATTTTCAACTGCAGTTCTGTTTCCTTCTGCAAGAGGTAAACATCCAAATGCTTGGCCTTGGCATGTCGCAAGGTATTACTGATAATTTCTTGCGCAATGCGGAAGAGATGTTCTTCAATTAGTTTCGGTAGCTCCTCTACTTCATGTTGGAAATGAACGATAATATTACTTTTGTCGCTAACTTCACGCAAAATCAGCTCAAATCCTTCAACCAAGGTTTTACTTTCAAGTTCACTTGGGCGTAGATGTAATAATAGGATGCGTAGGTCTCTTTGGGCAGACTCAATCATGTCTTTCACGAGCATCAGCTGTTCCTGCAAGGTTTCCTGCGGAAGAGTGGATAGATTGGACGATAATCCTGACAAAATCATGCTCGTTGCAAATAACTCTTGACTAACCGTATCATGCAAATCCCTGGCAATCCGTTTCCGTTCTCCCTCAACAATCTCTTCTTTCTTGACTAAATCTTGATTGTCAACCAGCTGCACCTGACGTGTGAGGTTTCTGACCTTATCAGACAACTGGAGCAAGAGTTGATCACTTTCGGTATCTGTTCGAATACTTTTATTCTTCAAGATAGCTTGTAACTTCGTCCGCATAACCTGAGTGGAGGCTAGGCTGACAGTTTGTACCATTACAGCTAGAAAAAGAGTCAAAACAATAACTAGTAGAATGAGAGTAAACACGAGCTGCTCCGTTGAAATCCAGAGCGTAACATCTAGCAATGAATAATTTAAAAGTGGGAGGGTGGAAGCAATCACCACAAAAACAATAAGACAGGCAAACCAGGCGAGGAGTAGGTAGGTACGTTTTCTCATACGCGAACCACCTCCACATCTCCCAGTATATTGTTGGTAACGACTTTTACACGTTTGTGTGATTCTTGATAATCGGGACTATTGACCGCTATACTTTCATTCCGCAAATCCCAGTATGATTCACCCAGGAAACTTACTCGTCCATAGATACTAGTTGCTGAAAGTGCAACCTCAACATCAATTGGAACAATAATTTTTGTCCGTCCAAACGTTTTACGAATTACAACAATATTATCTCTGCCAACTAATACAGTCTTATCCAAATCAACTACATCATTGCCAAACAAGCGTACAATGTTAATATCTTCAAAACCAAACCTATCTTGAGAGTGGTCGTGGTTGCCAAACCATCTATTTTTCTCTTTTTGAACCTGTAAAGAATAGTCACTAAAAACAATGTGGGTATATTGGTTTCTCTTTTCATAACGTGAAAAGAAATTAATCAGCATGTACACGACTAGTAGCATAATCCCAATAATGAAGAAGGGATTTAAAACAAAGACCAAAAATAATAGAGATAAGGAGCTAACCAGTAAAACGCTATTAACTTTTCTTCCTAGGAAGTACCAAATGATGAGTAATAAGGCAGAGAAAAGTAGCAGGGTCCGACTGGCCTCATTGGCTACCACGTCAAAGGCTGCCATCGTAAAAATCATACTTTCTATTAGTAGAAAAAATTGAACTTTCCGCATCTTCTCCATCCTTTCTATACTATTGTAACAAAAAATAAGTAAAAGAACTCCATCCAAAGTAGGAAATATAGGACTGACTGATATATAGTTTTAGTTTACTTTTAGTTCAAGGCAAGTTGACAACGGATAATTTTGATTTTCGAAGAGTATAGATGAGCTTTAATCTGATCTAGCATGACCTTCCCCCTTCTATTTTTAGTGTAACATAAAAAACTAACCTACCACAAAATATGATAGGTTAGTTAGCTTAATGACATTGGGCATCTACCCAACCTTATTCATCTTTATTGTCCGCTATCTGTTGAAGTACTTGTGCTTGTGGAACTTCCTGTTGAAGAATCGCTACTGGTTCTGGTTGATGCAACGGAGACATACAAGGTAACTGTTCCATCAATTGTTGCTCCAGCAGCAGGATATTGTCCAATGACAATATCACTTGTCGTTGAATAATAACTTCTATCTTCTTGTTTTTCAATATTTTCCGCATTGACACCCAAGGCTTGTAATTGACTACGCGCCTGTGAATAGGTGTAATTGCGAGATGTTAAATCAGGCATAACCAACTCTTTTCCTTTTGAAATAACTAGATTGATGATAGAACCTTTTGCCAATTCTGTATTGGCAACGGGATCTGTACTGATAACCTGACCCGCAGTAACAGATGAGCTATATTCCTGAGTAATAGTTCCAACACTGAATCCTGCTGTCTGAAGAACTTGAGTAGCATTCTCCTGACTTTTTCCAACAACGTTTGGAACAACTTGTGGCGCCACTCCTTTGGAAACGTAAAGGGTAATTTTTGCCCCCTTCTCAGCAGAACTATTTGCTTCTGGATTTGTTTTGATGACGAGTCCTTGGGCAACTTTTTCGCTATATTCTTCTTTTATTGTCACTTGGAAACCAAGAGCCTCCAATTCCTGCCGTGCAGTATCAGACTCCTTATCCACCACATCTGGAATAGATGACAGCGCAGCCGTTGCTACTACAATATCAATCTTACTCCCTTGACGTCTGGTCGTCTTTGCAGCCGGAGAGGTTCGTATTACCAATCCTTCATCTACAGTTGCGGTCGCTTCTTCTGTGATATTTCCGACTTCCAATCCTGCTACTTCAATCATTTCAGTAGCTTTTTCAACGGTTTGACCAGACACATCAGGGACGGTAACTGTTCGTGGAGTGTTGAAAAACATGAGTCCAGTCGCTATGACTGTTAACAAAATAGCCCCTATCAAGACTTTGTAGCGTGTACGCATACCTGGTCTTGGTTTTGAAATAGGCTTATTTCCCGACTTCGCCACTTCTTTCTTACCAGCCCCCTTATCCGTCGCAGAAACTTGAGCAGAACTGTTTGTATGCGGTACTTTCGTTTCAACATTGGCCTGGGAGAGTTTTGGCAAGGTTTTTGTATCAACCTTGTTCCCTTCTAGTTCAACCCTAGGTTCATTCCGACGATCCATGGATAGAGCCGAAGCTAAATCTGCATACATTTCTGCAACCGACTTATAGCGCTCGTTTAATTTTTTAGCCGTTGCTTTTAGTACAACATTTTCTAAAGCCTGAGGTACGTTGGCATTCTCTTCTCTAACAGATGGGAGAGGTTTTTGGAAATGCTGAAGAGCGATCGTCACAGCACTGTCTCCATCATAGGGAATGCGACCCGTCAACATTTCAAAAAGGATGATTCCCATCGCATAAATGTCACTTTGAATGGTTGCTTTCGAACCACGCGCCTGCTCAGGTGAAAGATAGTGAACAGAACCCAACATGGAGTTGGTTTGTGTCAAACTCGTTTCAGCAAAGGCAACTGCAATACCAAAGTCTGTTACTTTAGCGACTCCATTGGAAGTCAAAAGGACGTTCTGAGGTTTCAAATCTCGATGGACAATTCCTCTCGTGTGCGCCATTCGCATAGCAAGGAGAATCTGTCCCATAATTCGCACCGCAACATCGTTGGAGAGTGGTGCATTTTCTTTTATATAACGTTTTAAATCGAGGCCATTGACATATTCCATAGCCAGATACTGTTGACCATCTTCTTCGCCGATGTCCGAAATACGAACGATATTGGGATGGTCAAGTTCTGCCATGGCACGCGCTTCACGTTGAAAACGCTGGATAGCAATTTGATCTGTCTGATAGTTGGTCCGAAGAACTTTAACGGCAACCTCTTCTCCATCTAAAATCAAATCTCTTGCTAGGTAAACATCTGCCATACCGCCTCGACCAATTTGCCGAACGATTCGATACCGACCGGCAAAGATCTTACCGATTTGAATCATTACCTAGCCTCCTCCGTAATGTGAAGCAAACCTACTGTAATATTATCTAGACCGCCTGCATTATTGGCAAAACGTACAAGTGTTTCTACCTTGCTTTCAATTGAAACATCACTCAATACAATATCACGAATGTCCTCGGTTGGTACCATATTGGTTAAGCCATCGCTGTTAATAAGGACGTAATCTCCAACCTCAAGGGTTTTCAAAGCAATGTCTGGTTCAATTGGCTCGGCTTGTCCGATGGACTGCGTTACAATATTTTTTTGAGGATGACGCTGTGCTTCTTCTTCTGTGAGCTGACCAGCTCGAACAAGGGCACCTACCAGCGAATGGTCGTTGGTTAGACGTGTATATTCGCCATCTCTAATCAATCCAACTCGTGAATCTCCGACATGGGCATAGATCATTTGGTTGTCGATGACAACAACTGCTTCAAGCGTTGTTCCCATCCCCTTGTATTCTTCTGTCTGTCCAAGTTCATGAATCTTTTGGTTTTCAGCGTCAATGATTGCAACCATCCATTCACGGACATCATTTAAGGTCACTAATTGAGTATCAACCCAAGCAGCTCCCAAATCTGTTGCTGCCATTTCACTAGCAATATGGCCGGCACGGTGACCACCCATTCCATCAGCTAATACGACCAAATCAATCCCTGCACGGTTTTTGTAGCGATTGATATAGTCTTGGTTGTTCGAACGTTTCTGTCCTACATCAGTAAGTAATGCAATTTCCATAATTTTTATCGTTGCTAAGCAACTTCCTCCTCTTATTCTAGGATTTTCGTCTAAGTTGACCGATGAAAAATCCATCTGTCTTATACTGTTCAGGGGTTATCAACAAGCAGCCATCCACCATAATATCTGTTTGAGGGTGTTCTAGTGTCACCTGCTCAAAATTGGGATGGTTTTGCAGAAATTCTTGAATAACCTCTTGGTTTTCCTTAGCAATAATCGTACATGTGCTATAGGTTATTATACCACCAATTTTCAAGCTTTGGCAAATACTGTCCAGTATCTGTAACTGGATAGTCTTTAAAGAATCAAAGTCCATCGATGCCTTGTTATAACGAATATCTGGCTTACGGCGGATGAGTCCAATACCTGAACAAGGGGCGTCTACCAATATCTTATCAAAGGTATCAGGGCCAAATGTTTCATGAACACGACTGGCGTCCAGACGTTTGGTCTCAATCTTATCTTCTAGACCTAAACGAAGTGCGTTTTCTTCAATCAGGTTTAGTTTATGATCATATAAATCCAACGCATAAACTTTTCCATCCGTAAGATAGCTTGCCATATGACAGGTCTTTCCACCCGGAGCTGCACAGGCATCCAAGATGATTTCATCTCCTTGAATATCCAAAGTCGGAGCTACCAATTGACTGGTTTCGTCTTGAATAGTGATAAGCCCTTCCTTGAAATAATCTGTCCCCGCAAAGTGTCCATGAGATTTAACCAACCCAACTGGTGATAACTGTGAGTGTTGGGCGCCTAGCTCCTCTGCCAATCGCTCCACTTGTTGACCATCTGTCACGCGTACGCTGGCCTTATTCCGATCATGTAAGCTTTGGAAAATCTTCTCTGCACGTTCATCGCCATATTCTGCAATCAGGGCTTGGACCAACCAAACTGGCACAGAATACTGAACGGATAAACGTTTGTTCTTTCTTTTAATATCTGCTGGTTTCGGCAACGAATCCTGACTAAGCTTACGCAAAATAGCATTGACAAATTTGTCAGTTCCAGGCTTTCGCTTGGCAATATTAACTGCCTCATTGACAACTGCGTGGGGGGGCAATTTGTCCAAATATACCAACTGGTAGAGGCTCAACATGAGGAGATAGTAGACCCAAGTGTCCAACTTTTCTCTATCTTCGATAAAATGTGCCAAATACCACTCTAGGGTAATTTTACGAGAAACCGTCCCATAAACCAACTCGGTCGCCAAGCCCTTGTCCTGTGCTGATAAACGAGAAGATTCTAGGGCCTTATTGAGAGCGATGTTCGAGTAAGCTCCTTGATCAAAGACTTGTTCCAATACAGATAAGGCTAGATTTCTTGCTGTTTCATGTTTATTGATCACCAAATTGATCTCCTACTGCAATATCTCGACCTGCACCATTTAAAAAGTCTGCAATGGTCATTTTTGGCTTACCAGCTGGCTGGACAGTTTTCAGAGAAAGGGCTCCCTGACCTGTCGCAATGATCAATTCTTTCTTGCTTCGAGCAATAACCCGACCAACTGGTCCTTCACCTTCTGTTTCTACAGCTTCTTGAATTTTAAAACGTTCCCCTTGCCAATAGGTGTGTGCAACGGGCCACGGGTACATACCGCGAATGTGATTAAATAGTTGACGAGCTGACTTGTTCCAATCAAGCACTTCTTCTTCTGGCTGAATATTTGGCGAGAAAGTTACTTGTTCTGGATCTTGAGCGACTGGTTTCAAGTCACCAGCAATATAGGCTGGTAAGGTTTGTAATAATAAATCCCGACCAACAACAGCCAACTTTTCAAACAAGGTACCGACATTGTCGCTTTCTTCAATAGCAATGCTATCGCTGGAAATCATGTCGCCGGCATCCATTTCCTTGACCATTTCCATGATGGTTACGCCGGCACGTTCATCACCGTTAATCAAAGCGTAATGGATAGGAGCACCGCCACGGTATTTAGGAAGAAGAGAAGCATGAACATTGACTGCAAAGTCAACTGAGTTCAATAATTTGGTTGGTAGGAATTGCCCAAAAGCTGCCGTCACAATCCCGTCTGCTCCTAAATTCATCAGCTCGTCCATTTCTTGACTTCCTGATAGCTTCTCTGGTTGATAGACTGGTAAATTGTATTCCAAGGCTACTTCTTTCACAGGTGTCATTTGGATGACTTTTTTTCGTCCAACAGCTCGGTCTGGCTGGGTTACAACTGCCAGTATGTTATAATTTCCATCAGCTAAGAGCCCTCTTAAGACCGTCGCTGAAAACGCTGGCGTTCCCATAAAAATCAACTTTGTCATATTCGTGTTCTCATCTCCTTTTCATTTTCTGATTCATATCAATTATACTATCCCCTAATTATACCATTTTTGCTTATTTTTTCCTTAATTAAAGGTTTTTAAAACAAAAAATGCAAGGTCAATAGTGACCTCACATCATATTCTGCGGTTCATTGTCAATAATCAGCCGCAAATCTTGATTTTCTCTCTCCTGTGTCCAATCCAAAATCTGGTTCAAGACCTCTTCCAAACGGTCTTCATGCCGGTATTTCAAGATAATCTGGTAGTGGTAGAGATTATGGGTTCTGGCAATGGGCTTGGGCGTCGGTCCCAAGATTTGAATTGCATCTGTTAAGTGTTGACGGAGAAAGGCTACAGTTTCATAGGCTTTTTTCACGACAAATTCTTCCGACTTGTGCGAAAAGGTTAGACCAACCGTAAAATAGTAAGGTGGATAACCAAGATTTTTCCGAATGCCCATCTCATAACGATAGAAACCTTCATAATTCTGCTCTTTGGCAAAAACAATGGCATAATGATTGGGGTTGTAGGTCTGAATCAGGACCTCCCCCTCCTTATCAGCTCGACCGGCCCGACCAGCTACCTGAGTTAGCAACTGGAAGGTCCGCTCAGAAGACCGAAAATCAGGCAGATTCAGAGCCGTATCAGCATTGAGCACCCCAACAAGCGTCACATTTGGAAAATCCAAGCCCTTGGCAATCATCTGGGTTCCCAGAAGAATATCCGCTTCGCCTCGACCAAACCGTTCGAGTAAGTCCTCATGAGCACCTTTTTTCTTGGTAGTATCCACATCCATACGCAAAATTCTAGCTTCTGGCAAGAGCTCCTGCAATTCATCGTAGGCCTTTTGCGTACCCGTCCCATAATAACGAATAGAACGACTTTGACAGTTTGGACAGGTTTGAGGAATCCCCTTTTGAAAACCACAATAGTGACAATTCATCGTTTTTGTGTCCATGTGGAGCGTCAGGGAAATATCACAGTTGGGACACTGGTCAACACTCCCACAATCACGACACATGACAAAAGAAGAATAACCACGCCGATTCAACATAAGAACGACCTGTTCCTTACGAGCCAGCTTTTCTCTAATCTTTTCAATCAAGACAGGGGTAAAATTACTAGCCTCCTGCTGACCGATATAATCACGGAAATCCACAACTTCCACTTCTGGAATACGAGCCAAGGGATTAGCCCTCTGGTTAAGAGTCAATCTTCCATAGACTCCCCGACTAGCCCGAGCCCGTGTTTCAAGACTCGGCGTAGCAGACCCCAAGACCAGGGTCGCTCGATTATAATCAGCCCGCAACTTTGCCACATCACGCGCATGATAGCGTGGATTGCTGTCCTGCTTGTAGGTCGCCTCATGCTCTTCATCAATGATGATAACACCCAAGTTTGTCAATGGTGCAAAAATAGCCGAACGAGCCCCGACAACCACCTGGGCATTTCCCGCCTCAATCTTTCTCCACTCGTCATACTTCTCTCCATCAGACAAGCCCGAATGCAAAATAGCAACCTGCTGGCCAAAACGAGAAATAAAACGATTGGTCATCTGAGGGGTCAAGGATATTTCAGGCACCAGCATAATGGCCGTTTTCCCCATTTTTAAAACCCTATCAATAACCTGGAGATATACTTCCGTCTTCCCAGAGCCAGTCACTCCTTGCAGTAGAAATGTCTGACTTTCCTGACCGATAGAGGTCACAATCTCACGAACCGCAATCGCCTGCTCTGGATTCAAATCTAAGGCCTGTGTTTTTTCCACCTTATCAAAAACACCCTGAGTCCGCGACACTTCCTCTTCCCAGATTTCTATATAGCCTTTTTCTTGGAAATAGCGGAGCGTATCAGCCGAATAGTCCGATTTTAGGTTTGAAAGGAGCTGGTCTTCAGAATGTTCCAGAAGAAATTCCCTTAACTGCTGCCGTTTCTTAGCCCGATTGCTAATGTCTGCTTCTCGCAATTTCTCCAGACAAACTCGGTACCATTTTTCCGTCTTGATTTGCTTCTTATCTTTGGCCATATAGTCTACCAAGATTTTTCCTGACTGGGCCAGACGCATGATTTTCCCTTGCTCTGTCACGTCCAAGTCAGAAAAACGAATCTGCTCCTTATCACCAAACAGACTGATCTGCTCTGCCATTTCCAAGCCAAGCCCTGGACGGAGCAATTTGTCATAGGTCGAATTGAGCAAGCTGGGCAACATGGATTTTAAGAGAGTAATTTTATAGGAGAAGACCGACTTCCTCATCTGGTCCGCCAACCAAAATTGCTCTTGATTGAGAACAGGACCATAGTCCAAAACCTCGGCAAGCTCTTTCAAGTCTTGTAAGTTATTTTCATCATCTTCATCAATCAAGTCAACCACAATCCCTTGAATCAGCCGATTTCCCTTACCAAAGGGTACATGGACGCGCACGCCAACCATGAGCCCCTCTTCCAACTCAGCTGGAACGCGATAGGAATAAGCTTGATCTGTCTGCATCAAAGGGACGTCTACAATAATCTGTGCTAACATACCATCTCCATTTATTTCACCTTCTAATGCGAACAAGGTTCACTTTATGTATAACCTCCAACTATTAGTTGGAGCAAATATTAAAAGATAAACTAAATGACCTAGCTCCTTTCTGTCAAAACTTTCATCATTCCGAAAGTGAAAAGAAACCCGGATGGCAATCCCAACCGAGTCTTGTTCCTAAATCTTTTCGCCTTCTTCTTTTTCTTTAGCAATTTGAGCTTTGATTTTACGCTCTTCTTCTTCTGCCAAACGTTTAGCCTCTTCGGCACGGCGACGAACAGCCTCACGTTTCGCTTCTGGGTCTGGGTGGATGACTACATTACCTGATTCAATTTCTTCCAAGGCGCGTAGGGTGGATTTCACTGAGGTAAATTCTTGAGTTGGTTTGGCACCTGCTTCCAATTCATGGGCACGCTTAGCCTCAAGAATAACCAAAGAATACTTAGATGGTACCTTATCCAACAAGGTATCAATTGACGGCTTCAACATCATAATGCGATTCTCTCTTCTTTCTTTTATCGTTCTGCTATCTGTTCACGAATCATTTCATCGTAGCGACCAATCACTCGGTCTACACGGAAATGTTCTGCTTCGATAATACGCTTGACACGCTCAGCAGCCAACGGGACTTCATCGTTCACAACTGCATAATCATACTCACGCATCAAGGCGATCTCTTCCTTGGCACGTTCGATACGTTGAGCAATAACTTCCTCACTATCCGTTCCGCGACCAATCAAGCGATCTTGCAACTCCTCCAAGTCAGGTGGTGTCAAGAAAATGAACACCCCATCTGGAACCTTTTTCTTCACTTGGAGGGCACCCTGTACTTCAATTTCTAAAAAGACATCAATTCCCTTATCAAGAGTTTCATTGACATAGGTCAGAGGTGTTCCATAGTAATTTCCAACGTACTCTGCATATTCCAACATTTGACCCTGGCGAATCAAATCTTCAAATTCCTCACGACTACGGAAGAAATAGTCAACTCCATCAACTTCTCCCGGTCTCTGTGGACGTGTCGTCATGGATACAGAATATTCAAATTTATTATCAGAGCTTTCAAAAATTTCCTTTCGAACTGTTCCTTTTCCAACACCAGATGGGCCAGAAAAGACAATGAGTAAGCCTCGCTCTTTCATGATATCTCCTTTTAAATCTTTCATTCTAGTGTAACAAAATTTAGCATGAATTTCAACTGCTTTTAAATACGATTAGAATATTTTCTATTCCCAACCCAAAACGAACTTTGAGCCAGTAGAAAAAGAGCCCTTCGGACTCTTCTACATTTACTTAGCAACATCTGTTGCTCTTGTTTCACGAATAACTGTGATTTTGATATTTCCTGGATAATCCAGATTATTTTCAATTTTCTCACGAACATCATGGGCCAAAATGGTAATCTGATCATCAGTGACCTTGTTAGGATGAACGATAATCCGAATTTCACGACCAGCCTGAATAGCATAGGATTGTTTAATCCCTTCGAAACTGTTGGCGATTTCTTCCAAGTCTTGCAGACGTTTGATGTAGGCTTCCATAGATTCACGACGCGAACCTGGACGAGCAGCGCTCAGAGCATCTGCCGCAGCCACAATAACTGCAATAGTACTTGTCGCTTCTACATCGCCATGGTGACTAGCAATCGCATTGATAACAATTGGATTCTCTTTATATTTCTTAGCCAATTCTGTACCGATTTCAACGTGGCTTCCATCCACCTCACGGTCAATAGCTTTACCAACGTCATGTAGGAAACCAGCTCGACGGGCCAAATTCACATTCTCGCCCAATTCAGCAGCAAGTACACCTGCTAATTTAGCAACTTCGATTGAGTGGCGAAGAACATTTTGTCCATAAGAGGTACGGAAATGCAAACGTCCCATGATTTTAATCAAGTCTGGATGGAGGTTTGGTGCCCCAACTTCATAGGCAGCAGCTTCCCCATACTCACGAATACGATTGTCCATTTCCACACGGTGTTTTTCAACCAATTCCTCAATACGAGCCGGATGAATACGACCATCTTGAAGCAAGGTCTCCATGGTCATACGGGCAATCTCACGGCGAATCGGATCAAAACCTGATAGAACAACCACTTCTGGTGTATCATCAATGATAACATCGATACCTGTAAGACTTTCAAAGGTACGAATATTTCGACCCTCACGTCCAATAATCCGTCCCTTCATCGCATCATCCGGTAAATGAACCGATGTAATCGTCTGCTCAGCCACATATTCACCTGATATGCGTTGCATCGCTTGGGCTAACAAGTCCTTTGCCATCTTGTCAGAACGTTCTTTTACTTCACGCTCTGCTTCCTTGATACGAGTCGCAATTTCATGCGTCAGTTTATCACGTGTATCGGTAAGGATGATTTCCTTCGCCTCTTCTTGACTGAGGGCCGCCACTCGTTCTAACTCCAAAGCTTTTTGTTCTTCGAGTTTTACAACTTCTTGTTCACGCTCATCAATGTGCTTAGCTTTATCGGTCAGACTTTGTTCCTTTTGTTCCAAAGTCTTTTCCTTGTTGGTCAAATTATCGTCTTTGCGGTCCAAGCTGGTCGCCCGCTCTGTCAAGCGTGATTCGATTTGCTTCAACTCTTGACGTTCTGACTTAAATTCTTCTGCAATTTCTTCTCGGTACTTACGAGCTTCTTCCTTAGCTTCCAAGAGTAATTCTTTTTTCAAGGTCTGGCGATCGCGCTCAGCTGTTTTTAGAATAACCTCAGCTTGCTCTTCTGCTCGACCACGAACATTACTAGCTTCTTGTTCTGCGTTTAAAAGTGTCAATTCTGCAGTTTCTTTTGCAGATTTCATCTTCAAAGAAATGGCAAAGTAACCTAATACTAAACCAATGAGAGCAGAAACAAGTGTCACTACTACTGTAATGATATCCATATTTCTACCTCTTTTTTTATAATTCGATTTTCACAAAATCTGTATCTATTTTATCATATTTGAAACGATTTCACAATTCCAAATTGTCAAATATGGTATAATAAATTCATCACTTATTTGGAGGAAACCATGAAAAAAGAAGTCACTGTCGAAAGCTTCGAGCTAGACCACACTATTGTAAAAGCACCTTACATCCGCTTAATTTCTGAAGAAGTCGGACCCAAAGGAGACATTATTACAAACTTTGATATTCGCCTTATCCAACCCAACGAAAATGCAATGGATACAGCTGGTCTACATACCATCGAGCATCTATTAGCTAAACTAATTCGCCAGCGCATCGATGGGCTAATCGACTGTTCTCCTTTCGGGTGTCGGACAGGTTTCCACATGATTATGTGGGGAAAACAAGACTCTGAAAAGATTGCTCAAGTCATCAAGTCGACTTTGGAAGAAATTGCAGAAGGTATCACTTGGGAGGATGTTCCTGGGACAACCATTGAATCATGCGGTAACTACAAAGACCACAGCCTTCATTCAGCTAAAGAATGGGCCAAACTAATCCTTTCTCAAGGAATCTCTACCGATGCCTTTGAAAGAAAACCAATCTAACAAAAAAAGCGGATAAACCGCTCCGAACGTAGACAAACTCCTAAAAATATAAAAAATTGAAGAAGTTTGTGAAAGATAGCAAGTCATTAAACTCTTAGAAACATTGATATTTCGGCGTTTCTGAGAGTTTTTTTATTTTCAACATAAAGAAAAAAAGATTGAAGAAAATTGTCCAAAATGGACTTTTTCTTCAATCCGAAGCGGATAAACCGCTTTTTTGTTTAATAATCCAAGGCATCAGAATGACCAGCACCATTGCCGACAAAGTAGCCTGTCTTACAATTTATAGAGAACAAGTAGGTCCCATCTGGTTTAAACATATTGTAGTAGCCATTGCCGTTGATAATATTGACTTTTTCCAAGATATATTGATTGCCTGTTATATACCCACGTTGTTGCGAGATAGTCACAATATTTTCAAGAATACCTGGATTGAAATTCCATGCTTCATTGTTTACATCATCAATCATTGCTTGATTATAAGGAACACGACTGCGGTCACGTTGCAAGACGACACCAGCTGGCACGGCAATACCAAAGTCGATTGTTGAGCCTGAAACCGTTGTTGAAGCGACTTCTGTTGTCGCTGGTACACCAGTAGATACAGTTTGGTTGCTTGTGACTGCAGCCTCACTTGCTACCGTAGCCGAAGCGACTTCCTGTTGTGAACGACCAAAATTCACGACCGATGCTAATAGACTGTCAACCGCACTAATCCCTGTCGTTGTCGCAGAAAGAGATTCTCCTGATTTAACCGTCGCCGTTGTATCAATTTCACCATTAACAACGACTTCTTTATCAAACTGACCATTAATGGCCTGAATGGCTGCAATGGCTTTTTCAAGATGATCATACTGTTCTTTAGCTTTGGTATAACTGTCCGAATTCTTATTCAATTTTTCCAACAGCACTTTCAGTTCTGCTAATTTACCAAATTCTGAATTTTTTAGCTTGGTCAAACTACTATCCGTAAAGAAACTATTATAGAGCTGTTCAAAAGCGGTCACATTCGTATCTGTCGAACTTGATGCTGTCGATGACGTCTGGCTTGTACTTGTTGAACTTGAAGAAGTCGCAGTATTCGATTTGTTAACCGAATTCATCCAAACCAGCGCCGTCGCCATTACACCAATCATTGAAAGCCCTACTGCTGACCAGAAGTAAAATTTCTTTTTCTGGTCCCTATCTGCGCCCTCACTATGGTCCAAGTCTTCGGCTTCATCTTCTTCCAATTCTAAACTAGAATCATCTGCCACTGAAGATAACCCCTCCATTGCTACAGTACTTGCAATCACTGTTTCTTCCAAGGTTTCCATCGGAGTTACCGAAAGTTCTTCTACAATAGGAGCAATCTCCTCACTAACTTCCGTAAGAGAAGACTCATTTGCTTCTACCTCTTCCGCGCTTTCACGTCCTTGATTTTTTTCCTCATCAGCCACCTCAACTAAAGGAAGATGATTGATTTTGGTTTCAAATTTTTGAGATTCAATTTCTGCGCGGTGTTGCTTGATATAACGATCCAAGAGACCATCATCTTCTGTCACACCCGCTTCAATCTCCTTATGTTTTTTGACTGCTTCTTCGATTGTTAAATCTTTCGCCACTTCAAAATCTAAAACTTTCTCCTCATCCAAAGGAAGATGATGACTATTTTTTTCTCCCACGATGTCCTCCTATTCTTGCACTTCTTGCACTTGACGTTTCACTCGTTGACCAAAAAATTGATAAAGATCCACTTTTAGAGTACCATTATACAGTTTGCGTTTCTTATCCGCTTGCTGTCCAAAACGGGTTTCAAACAACTCATCACTAGTTAGAATAAACTTAGACCATGTTTTGAGTGGTTCAAAAGTCTGCCCCATTTCTCGATACAGGGTAACAACGGCTTCATCATCCAACAAACGTTCTCCGTAAGGTGGATTAGAAATAATGACACCATTAATTTTATCTGTACGCAAGTCTTGCACACGCATTTGTTTGAAAACAATATCCTGCTCAACTCCTGCCGCAAATGCATTCTTCTTCGCAATTTCAATCATACGAGCATCAATATCTGATCCAGCAATATCTAATACCAAATCTGTTTTGATAGAAGCTTGCGCTTCTTTGCGTAATGCAGCCACCAATTGATCCTCAACCCACGGCCATTCCTCAAATGCAAAACTTCTCTTCAAACCTGGGGCTATATTTTTGGCCAACATAGCTGCCTCAATACAGAAAGTTCCCGATCCGCAAGTAGGGTCAATAAGCGGTTTATCTGGATACCAATTCGATAATTGCAAAATAGCAGCTGCCATATTTTCTTTGATTGGTGCGCCACCTTTTTCCACCCGATAACCACGTTTGAACAAACTAGAACCTGTCGTATCAATCATGACTGTCGCCACATCTTTCAAAATCGACACTTCAATTTTAAACTCTGCCCCCATCTCTTGCAAAGGAACCCCTTCGGGACGAGAGAAGTGTTTCTGCAGTTTCTTAACAACTGCTTTCTTAGAAATAGCCTGCACACTTGGTTCATTATGCAATTTCGATTTGACACATTTGGCCTTGGAAATAGGGAACTTGCAGCCTAGAGGCAAGTAATTTTCCCAGTCCAAGTTAAAAACTCCTTGGAACAACTCTTCAAAAGTCTTTGCTGGAAATTGTCCAACAATGATTTTAATTCTATCTGCTGAACGCAGCCAGATATTGGTCTCGATAATGGATTTTACATCTCCTTGGAATCGAACACGGCCATTTTCCACTTGACATTCATAGCCGAGATTACGAATTTCTCGACCCACAACCGCTTCCAGACCTGCTGCTGCCGTTGCAATCAACTCAAATTGTTTTTTCATTTTTTCCTCTACAATAAAAGCTAGCAGAGCTAGCTACCTATTTTATGCAATTTTCTGTAAGCCATGTTTTGTTCCGGTGGTACTAGGTTCTACCACCTTCGATAACCATCTGTCTACTGTCTAAACAGTCAGGATTTCTGTTCATTTCCATCCATCCCATGCCCCGACCAAAGTTTGGGTTGCTAGCTTGAGGGGTTTACCGCGTTCCATTTTTTACGTTTCCATAAAAACTTCGTCACTGTGGCACTTTCAGATCTACTCTGGCATATCAAAAGACTTAGCCATTTTAACCGCCGTAACGCCCAAGGGCGTCCCTAGGCTTATTGATTCGCCTAGCACAAACACTACTGGCATCTCAGCCAGTGCTAGCATGGACTTTCCTCATGGTAGAAAACTACCACGCGATTATCCAAAAATTGCACCTTAATTATCTTAGAAGTTGTATCTACAAAGCAAGCCACTTTAAATCAAGGAATATCCTTGACACAAATACAGAATATATTTGTGCACAAGAAAATAACTGCGAATAAAGTGTCAGTTTAGGTGTACAATTTTCTATTCTTGATCCTGAACGATTTGTTTTCCAAATACTTCTTTCTCCAGACGATTCAGACGGCGGAGAATATCAAAGTTTGTCGCTGAAGATGGACGTTCTGTACGCAATACGTCGTTTGATTCTTCAGTAGGAAGAGTTGTTTTGGGAGAATTTGCTGCCTGCGCTTTCAATCGAGCAATTTCGCCTTTTAATTCCTTGATAATCGCTTCATAAGCATCGTAGTCTTTCATAATATCATCAAGAAAATCGTTCACTTCGTCTTGATCATAGCCACGAAAACCAATTTTAAAATCTTGCTCGAAAATATCTTTTGTCGTAAATTTAATACTTGCCATCTCTCTCTCCCTAATCTAAAACGTCACTACTCCTATTATATTAAAAAAAATAGGGAAAAATCAAGTCAAATCACTCAGAATTTGAAAAATTTTCAGCCTCCTCATTCAATTCTTCAAAGGTAAGCGTTTTTCTATTATATCCTTCTTTCTTTAAGACCATGTGATATAAATATTTCAAATTGGTTTCATTTTCAGAATCGTAAAACAAATAACAACCTGTCGTATTATCCAGTAGAAACTGGTTATAGTCTCTAAATTGCCCTGGGTTTTCATAGCGTGGATAGGCATACTTTACAAAATCAACCTGCTTAAACCGTGCTAACTTTACTTGGTTAGCCTCATTCCACTGTTCGCCATGATTTTCAAATGGAAATATTGTTGCAATACTCAGTTGATACCCCTCGGCTCGTAAATCTTCTAAGACTTCTAAGGCCCAGTATTCAAAGCCCAATTGACCTGTCAGTATGAACCAACTAACACCCTCTTCTAAAAAACGAATAAAATTCCTACGAATTGCAGATTTAATAATGTGCAGTCGAGGATCTTTTTCTGAAAAAATTCCCAGGTCTGTATGTCTATAACCTGTTACCAAAAGGCTCTTAGTATCCATTTCTTGTACTCTTTTCGCTAATTATGGTATAATATGCTGATATTATTTTATCAAGAAGGAGTTCTATGGTCAATTATCCTCATAAGGTGTCAAAAAAAATCAATAGAACCAGTCCTATTTCATCCCAGCGAGTAAACTTTGCTAATCGCGGAATGTCTTTTGAGGCCGCTATCAACGATAGCAATCAATATTACCTTGCGCACGATATTGCTGTCATTCACAAGAAGCCAACTCCCGTACAAATTGTAAAAGTTGATTACCCCAAACGGAGCCGTGCTAAGATTGTCGAGGCATACTTTCGTCAGGCATCTACCACAGACTACTCTGGTGTTTTTAAAAGACATTATATTGATTTTGAAGCGAAAGAGACACGCCAAAAAGCATCCATGCCCATGAAAAATTTTCATGCGCATCAGATTGAACACATGAAACAGGTTGTAAAACAAGGTGGCATTTGTTTTGTCCTTCTTCACTTTTCAACATTAAAAGAAACCTATCTCTTGCCTGCCACTCATTTGATCGAATTTTATCAAGTAGACATGGGTAGTAAGTCGATGCCTCTAACCTTTATTCGACAATACGGCTTTGAGATTCAAATGGGGCGTTTCCCCAGCATCCCATATCTGGAAATCGTTGAAAAAAATCTATTAGGTGGTGAATCTTTTGAAAACTACAACAATTAAAAAAGCTCTTCTAATCACTGCAAATATTTTACTTGCGGGGGCTATCATTGCCTGCCTGGCCGGAGCTGCATTGGTTGTTTACTACATCCAAAGCGCTCCAGAATTGACAGAAGAATCTTTGACAGCAACTGTATCAAGTAAAATTTACGATAAGAACGGAAATCTTATTGCAGATTTAGGAGCAGAAAAACGTTCGAGTGCTAAGACTGAGGAAATTCCAACAGACTTGGTAAATGCGATTGTCGCAATCGAAGACCAACGCTTCTTCAATCATAGAGGGGTTGACGTGATTCGTATTGCAGGTTCCCTGATTAATAACTTGAGCGGAGGACGTTTGCAGGGGGGCTCGACACTTGACCAGCAGTTTATCAAGCTGACTTATTTCTCGACATCCGTAGAAGATCAAAATCTAAAACGGAAAATTCAAGAGGCTTGGCTGGCTACTCAATTGGAACGTCGCAATACCAAACAAGAGATTTTGACCTACTACATCAACAAGGTGTATATGTCAAATGGTAACTACGGTATGAAGACTGCTGCTCTTGCTTTTTATGGAAAAGAGTTAAAAGATTTGACTCTTCCCCAATTAGCTCTTTTAGCAGGAATGCCTCAAGCGCCAAACCAATATGATCCTTATACCAATCCAGAAGATGCAAAAACACGTCGCGATTTGGTATTGGCTGAGATGCTGGAAGAAAAGTACATTGATAATACCCAGTATGAACAAGCTGTTCTAACACCTGTAACAGATGGTTTGCAACCATTATCTAATGCAGCTGCTTATCCTGCTTATATGGACAACTATCTGAAACAAGTCGTTGAAGAAGTTGAAGCAAAAACAGGTTACAACTTGCTGACAACAGGGATGGATGTCTATACGAACGTCGATCCTGCCGCCCAGCAACAACTTTGGAATATCTACAATACAGATATGTATGTCAGCTATCCAGATGATTTATTACAGGTAGCTTCAACGGTTGTGGATGTTTCTAATGGTAAAGTCGTTGCGCAATTAGGTGGTCGTAAACAAGAAACAAACGTCTCATTTGGTACCAACCAAGCCGTTGAAACCAACCGCGACTTTGGTTCTACAATGAAGCCAATCACAGACTATGCTCCTGCTTTTGAAAACGGCATTTATACATCTACAGCAGATTTAATCTTAGACGGTCCTTATAATTACCCTGGCACAACAACTCCTGTCAATAACTGGGATAAACAATACTATGGTAATATCTCTGTTAAGACTGCTATTCAGTATTCTCGAAATGTTACAGCCGTTAAAGCATTGGAAGCTACGGGCTTAGAAAATGCCTTGAAATTTTTGAATAGCGTTGGTATCAATTATCCAGATATTCATTACTCTAATGCTATTTCAAGTAATACATCCGATACTAGCAGTAAGTATGGAGCAAGTAGTGAAAAAATGGCTGCTGCCTACGCTGCTTTTGCCAATGGTGGTACTTACTACGCTCCACAGTATGTCAATAAAATTGTCTTTAGTGATGGAACAGTAACAGAATATGCTCCTAAAGGGACCAAAGTCATGTCTGCCGAAACAGCCTACATGATGACCGATATGATGAAGGCTGTTATGTCTTACGGTTATGGATTAAACGCTTCTGTTAGTGGAGTTCCTATGGCCGGTAAAACAGGTACATCAAACTATACCGATAGCGAAACGGATACTATTCTAGCTTCAATTCCAGAAGCAAATTATAGCTACATGGTCGTTCCTGATGAAAACTTCGTTGGATATTCTAGTCAGTACGCAATGGCTGTTTGGACCGGATATACCAATCGTATGACTCCTATCCTTGATAACAGCATGCGAATTGCGACGGATGTCTACCACAATATGATGCTCTTTATGCATTCGGACTATACAGCTACCGATTGGGAGATGCCAAGCGGACTCGTACGTTACGGTTCCAACTACTATCTCAGAGGTAGTCGCTCACTCTCCAATGCTTATAATACTTACACTAGCTCTAGTACAAGTTCTTCTAGTTCGACTGAAACTAGTGAAACAACCGAAGCGACGACAACATCAAGCGAAACAGCATCTGGAACTGCAACCGAGACTGCAACTTCTTCAGCTGAAACTGCAACAACAGGAAACAATCCCGCAACGGGACAGACAGATGGTCAATAAGAAAATTCCCAGACTCTTCTGGGTTTTTCTTTTGCTTAAATTATGATAAGATAAGATTATGAAACCTGAAGTATTTTATAAAACCTTGGTAGACCAAGGTATTCAATTAACTGACCAACAAAAACACCAATTTCATCGCTATTTCCAACTATTGGTGGAATGGAATGAGAAAATCAATCTGACAGCTATTACCGAAGAAAGCGAAGTTTATCTGAAGCATTTCTACGATTCTATCGCTCCAATCCTGCAAGACCATATTCAGAACGAACCTCTTCGGCTTTTAGATATTGGAGCTGGAGCTGGATTTCCTAGCCTACCTATGAAGATTATCTTTCCGCAACTAGATGTTACAATCATTGATTCTCTTAATAAACGAATTAACTTTTTACATTTGCTTGCCGAAGAACTAGAGCTCGAAGGTGTTCATTTCTATCACGGTCGTGCAGAAGACTTTGCACAAGATAAGAACTTCCGTGCACAATTTGACCTTGTCACAGCACGCGCAGTTGCCCGCATGCAGATTCTTTCTGAATTGACTATTCCTTATTTGAAGCTCAACGGAAAATTAATCGCACTCAAGGCGTCCAGCGCAGAAGATGAATTGACCCAGGCAAAAAACGCACTCAATCTCCTCTTCGCAAAAGTCATCGAAAACCACGACTATATTCTTCCAAATGGCGACCCTCGAACATTGACCATCGTCGAAAAGAAAAAGGAAACTCCAAATAAGTTTCCACGCAAAGCTGGTATGCCAAATAAAAGACCCCTTTAAACATAAGAAAAGCGAGTTTCACTATGAACTGCTCCCTGTCAAGTGGACAATGAAATAATAAAAGATTAGGCGACGGCCTTGTTCCTCATTTCAAGAGGGGCAAGGCCGTTGTTGCGTTCTTGAAATCGTTGATGATTATAAAAATAGATGTAGGCATCAATATCTGAAACTAGCTCCTCAAAAGTCTTATACTTCTTCAAATCATAGCACTCCGTCTTAAAGTGCCCAAAGAAGCTCTCAATTGGTGCGTTGTCAATACACTTACCAACACGAGACATAGAGCGTGTCATCTGATACTGAGTCGTTAAACGGTAATAATCTTTCGAAGTATATTGTGAACCTCGGTCGCTGTGAATCAATGGTGTCGCCTCAGGATTAGCTGTTCGGGCTTTACGAAGTGTTTCGAATACCAATT
>NZ_JAOTGI010000029.1:0-2325 GCF_044427255.1 Streptococcus sp. 2021WUSS126
CATCACTCGCTTAATGGAGACGTTAGGGGAGCTTTATTTTTAATAGTATCGGGAAGTAGCTCAGCTTGGTAGAGTACTTGGTTTGGGACCAAGGTGTCGCAGGTTCGAATCCTGTCTTCCCGATTATATTATTTTGGCGGTGTAGCTCAGCTGGCTAGAGCGTCCGGTTCATACCCGGGAGGTCGGGGGTTCGATCCCCTTCGCCGCTATATACTCTTGTTTGCTGGACCTTTAGCTCAGCTGGTTAGAGCTCTCGGCTCATAACCGAGCGGTCGTAGGTTCAAGTCCTACAAGGTCCATATTATTGGAGGATTACCCAAGTCCGGCTGAAGGGAACGGTCTTGAAAACCGTCAGGCGTGTAAAAGCGTGCGTGGGTTCGAATCCCACATCCTCCTTTTCTACTACCGCGGGATGGAGCAGCTAGGTAGCTCGTCGGGCTCATAACCCGAAGGTCGTAGGTTCAAATCCTGCTCCCGCAATTTCTTTAAGATGTGGCTCGGTAGCTCAGTTGGTAGAGCAATGGATTGAAGCTCCATGTGTCGGCGGTTCGATTCCGTCTCGCGCCATTAATTTAACTTTGTCCAAGTTTATTATCTTGGGCGCGTAGCTCAGATGGTTAGAGCGCACGCCTGATAAGCGTGAGGTCGGTGGTTCGATTCCACTCGTGCCCATATTATATTGATGGAGAATTACTCAAGAGGCTGAAGAGGACGGTTTGCTAAATCGTTAGGTCGGGTAACTGGCGCAAGGGTTCGAATCCCTTATTCTCCGTAGTGAACGAGATTATCGCTTGATATTCTCGTTTTATTGTATCTTGGTGAGGGTCTATTATGAATAAATTTTCAAAATTAGTAGTAGTTGTTTCTATCTTTTTATTACTGTCATTTTCTCTTTTGTTTGTTACTTTTTCTAAAGGGTTACAGGTACCATATTTAAATAACCTTATCAGTGTTGTTGTGTCGCCAATTCAATCGGTTATTTCAGTGCCTACTAGATTTTTTTCTGAGCAGAAAGATGTCTTGACAGATTTGATTAACGCTTACGAGGAAAACAAACAATTAAAGGAAGCTATTATGAGCCTTGAAGGGATGGCTGCTGAAAATACTAGCTTGAAAGAAGAGAATGCATCGCTTCGTAGTAGTTTAGGTGTGGTGTCTGATTTTCCAGAAAAACAACTTATTCCAGGATCAGTTTTAGTGAGGACTCCTTCATCGTGGTCGGAGCATATTTCAATTAATATTGGTGAGACTAGTGGTGTGACATCTAATGCACTTGTGGTTGCTAATGGTGGATTAGTTGGCATCGTGAGTTCATTGAGTTCAGATTCGGCGGTTGTTACCTTATTTACGAATTCGGATGAATTCACGAAGTTGCCTGTGAAAATTTCTGTTGATTCTAAAGAAATTTATGGTATTTTATCGGGCTATGATGCAGATACAAATAGTTTTATCATTAATCAGTTGAACTCAGCTGATGAAATTGCAGTGGGTAGCAATGTTGTAACGAGTGATTTGGCTGGTGCGACTCCGGCAAATGTCCAAATTGGTAAAGTTTTATCGGTTAAATCAAATAGTAACAGTTTAAATAGAGAAGTATATGTTGAGCCGACAGCTAGTTTTTCAAACATTTATTCGGTTTTAGTGGTAGGTCAAACAAATGCGCAATAAAATGATAGAAATATTCATGTTTCCCATCTTGTTCTTTATTTTATTACTTGATGGACAGATTTCAACGTTGGTAACAAATTGGTCGGTTGGATTATTTACTATTTCGAGTCATTTGGTACTTATGTTAGCTATTTTTTATGCTAACTATGTGTCTCTTGGTTTTTCATTATTCATATTTACTTTGCTAGGTTTGGTATATGATATTAGTTATCTTAATCTGATTGGTATTGCTACTACAACCCTTCCTTTAGTTTTGTATTGCATCTATTTCTTCTTCCAAAGTGCAGTCAGCAAGCGAGGAATTAATATTCTGATTTTACTAGTAGCTATTTTTCAATTTGAATTTATTAGTTATTCATTTGCTCGTATTTTTCATATAACAAACTTGTCTGTGTTTATCTTTGTTTTTAATAAATTACTTCCAAGTTTACTATTCAATTTGGTCTTATTTTTCGTACTACAGCCGTTATTTGAGCGTTTATTTGGAATAACAAACAAGACATAGAAATGTAATAATTGCGTAATATACTTACGCAATTTTTTTGATAAAATCCCGTCTTTGACAGTTTGAAACGACAAAAACCTCCCTAACTCTATGCATATCAAGGGTTTAGAGAGGTTTTCTTTTTATATCAAAAATGCGTACTTTTTCTCGAT
>NZ_JAOTGI010000029.1:2335-26227 GCF_044427255.1 Streptococcus sp. 2021WUSS126
ATTTTGATAAAATGAGAGAGTCAGAAAGTATAGAGGAGTTATGTTCGGATATGAAGAAAAAAATCTTGGCTACAATTATGTTAAGTACAGTCGTTCTATCTAATGCTAATTATGTAGCTATGATTAGTGCGAATGATGTAGATAGTCAGATTGCAGCAAAAAATCAACAGATTAGTGAGTTGACAGCACAACAAGCTGAAGCTCAACAACAAGTTGATGCTATTCAAGGACAAGTTGATGCAATTGTTAGTGAACAGGCGAAATTAACAGAAGAAAATACCCGTTTGGAAGCAGAATCGCAGACATTGGGGGCAGATATTGAGCGTTTATCAGCTGATATTGTATCGCGTGATGGTGCTTTGAGGGAGCAGGCACGTAGTGCTCAAATTGATGGTTCTGCTTCAAGTTACATTAATACAATTTTGGATTCAAAATCAATCATTGATGCTGTTTCTCGTGTTAATGCCATGCGTGAGATTGTTTCAGCTAATAACCGTATGTTGGAACAACAAAAGGCTGATAAAGAGGCGATTGTTGAAAAACAGAAGGCAAACCAAGAAGCAATCACTACTTTGGCTGCTAATCGTCAGAAATTGGAAGATGATGCCCAAGTATTACAAGTACGTCAAGCTGAATTAGAAGCTGCTAAGTTAAATTTGGCTGTGCAGAAAGCTACTGCTGAAGATGAGAAGAATTCATTACTGGAGAAAAAGGCAGTAGCAGAGGAAGCGGCTCGTCAAGCGGCCGCTCGTCAGGCTGAGTATCAAGCGCAACAAGCTTCTCTAGCGCAACAACAAGTGGCTTCAGTATCGGCACCTGTTGTGTCAACTCCAGTAGCAACTACAGTGACTGAGACGGTTTCAGTACCTTCTCAGTCAGTAAGCACATCTACAACACCGGTATTCTCTGGGTCAAGTAGCTCAGCTGCTGTGAGCAATGCGCGCTATGATGCTTCGTCTTATCCAGTTGGTGAGTGTACGTGGGGTGTTAAATCCCAGCTTTCATGGGTTGGTCCATACTGGGGTGATGCTAAACAGTGGCTGGCATCAGCTCGTGCAGAAGGTTTTAACACTGGTTCTATTCCAAGAGAGGGTGCAATTGCTGTTTGGACAGGTGGCTATTATGGACACGTAGCTGTTGTTACGGCTGTTCAATCTTCAACAAGTATCCAAGTTGTTGAATCAAACTACATGGGTCGTCGTTATATTGGTAACCATCGTGGTGGTTATTTCAATCCAACAACGACTTCTGAGGGAGCAGTTTACTACATTTACCCTCCATATTAAGAAATTTTCAAATAGAGCGTGTGGATTTGCGCTCTATTTTTGTTTGAAAAATGAAGGAAAAAGGGTTAAAATAGTAAAGGTAGAAATATATAGGAGGCTGTCATGGCGTTTACTGACTTAAAATTGTTCGCTCTTTCGTCAAATCAGAAGTTAGCTGAACAGGTGTCGAAAAAAATAGGAATTCCTCTTGGAAAATCAAGTGTTCGTCAATTTTCAGATGGTGAAATTCAGGTAAATATTGAGGAATCCATTCGTGGAACTCATGTGTACATTCTTCAATCTACTAGCTCACCAGTTAATGATAATTTAATGGAAATTTTGATTATGGTTGATGCTCTTAGACGTGCATCTGCTGAATCAGTAAACGTAGTAATGCCTTATTATGGTTATGCACGCCAAGACCGGAAGGCTCGTGCACGGGAACCAATTACATCAAAGTTGGTGGCTAATATGTTGCAGACAGCGGGGGTCAATCGTTTGTTGACAATTGATTTGCATGCTGCGCAGATTCAGGGATTCTTCGATATTCCTGTTGATCATTTGATGGGTGCTCCATTGATTGCGGATTATTTTGAGCGTCGTGGTATGGTAGGTGATGGCTATATTGTTGTATCACCTGACCATGGTGGTGTGACACGTGCCCGTAAGTTAGCACAGTTCTTGAAGACACCGATTGCTATTATTGATAAACGTCGTAGTGTTGATAAGATGAATACATCAGAAGTGATGAACATTATTGGTGATATTAAGGATAAAACTTGTATATTGATTGATGATATGATTGATACTGCGGGTACCATCTGTCATGCAGCGGATGCTTTGGCAGATGCAGGGGCAACAGCTGTTTATGCTTCATGTACGCACCCAGTATTGTCAGGGCCTGCTATGGATAACATTAGTAAGTCAGCAATTAAGAAATTGGTTGTTCTTGATACAATTGAAATTGCAGAAGATCGCTTAATCGATAAAATCGAACATATTTCAACGGCAGAATTATTAGCGGAAGCGATTATTCGTATTCATGAAAAACGTCCCTTGTCTCCTTTGTTTGAGGCAAGTCGTGTTAAATAGGTATGAGGAGAGTCAAATGACTCTTCTTTTTTACATTTATTTTCAAAATGTATTATAATAGTTTTATATATTTTTGAGGTGGCAGAATGGATTTATTAAATCGTTTTAATAAGAATTTGAATCGGATTGAGGTTTCGATGATTCGTCAGTTTGATCAGTCTATTTCGGATGTTCCAGGGATTTTGAAACTGACCTTGGGAGAGCCTGATTTTACAACGCCTGATCATGTCAAACAAGCGGCTAAGGCTGCTATCGATGCTAACCAGAGTTATTATACTGGTATGGCTGGTCTTTTGGAGTTGCGCCAAGCGGCAGCTGAGTTTGTGGCTGAAAAATATAATTTACACTACAATCCAGAAAATGAAATCCTCTCTACAATCGGTGCGACAGAAGCTCTATCAGCGAGTTTAGTTGCTATTTTGGAAGCTGGAGATACGGTACTTCTACCTGCCCCTGCCTATCCTGGTTATGAACCGATTGTCAATATGGTGGGAGCAGATATCGTTGAAATCGATACGACGGCAAATGATTTTGTGTTGACACCTGAGATGTTGGAAGAGGCGATTATTGAGCAGGGGGATAAGCTAAAAGCGGTCATTCTCAACTATCCTGCCAATCCAACGGGAGTGACCTACTCACGTGAGCAAATTCAGGCTTTTGCGGATGTCTTGCGTAAGTATCCTGTCTTTGTCCTATCAGATGAGGTCTATGCGGAGTTGACTTACACTGGTCAGCCTCATACTTCGATTGCGGAGTTTTTGCCAGAACAGACCATTTTGATTCAGGGATTGTCCAAGTCCCATGCCATGACAGGTTGGCGGATTGGCTTGATTATGAGTCAGGCTCCCATCATCGCTCAAATCATCAAGAGCCACCAATATCTCGTGACTGCAGCGTCAACTGCTATGCAGTATGGTGCGGTTGAGGCCTTGAAAAATGGTAAGGATGATGCTCTGCCAATGCGGGCGGAGTATATCAAGCGTAGGGATTACATCATTGAGAAGATGACGGACTTAGGCTTTAAAATTATCAAGCCTGATGGAGCATTTTACATCTTTGCAAAAATCCCTGCGGGTTACAATCAAGATTCCTTTAGCTTCTTGCAAGACTTTGCGAGAAAGAAAGCGGTGGCCTTAATTCCGGGTGCGGCCTTCGGTCAGTATGGGGAAGGCTATGTGCGAATTTCCTATGCAGCAAGTATGGAGAAAATTCAAACAGCTATGGCTCGTTTGAAGGAATATCTAGAAGAAAATGGAACGAATTGAAACTAGGGGATTAGTCCTTTACAATCGGAATTTTCGAGAAGATGACAAGCTGGTCAAGATTTTTACAGAGAAGGCTGGCAAGCGAATGTTTTTCGTGAAACATGCCTCTAAGTCCAAGTTGGTAGCTTCTATCCAACCTTTGACCTATGCGGATTTTATCGTTAAAATCAATGATGATGGTCTGTCTTATATCGAAGATTTTCATCAGGTACAGCCATTTAAGAGTATTAACGGTGATATTTTTAAACTTAGCTATGCTACCTACATCTTGGCCTTGGCAGATGCGGCCTTGCAGGATAAGGTTTATGACCCAGCCCTCTTTGCATTTTTGGTCAAGACCTTAGATTTGATGGAGTCGGGTTTGGACTATGAAATTTTGACCAATATCTTTGAAATTCAGCTCTTGGGACGATTTGGGATCAGTCTGAATTTTCACGAGTGTGCTTTTTGTCATCGGGTTGGCTTGCCTTTTGACTATTCCTACAAGTACAGCGGTGTCTTGTGTCCACAACACTATCAACAAGATGAGCGACGGGCTTATCTGGATCCCAATGTTCCCTATCTACTTGATCAATTTCAGGCTATTTCCTTTGATGAGCTGGAAACCATTTCCATCAAGCCTGAGATGAAGCGAAAATTACGGCTTTTTATTGACCAGCTGTACGAGGAATATGTGGGGATTCACTTGAAATCCAAGAAATTTATAGATGATTTGTCTTCTTGGGGGCAGATTATGAAACCAAGAACAGAAAATGAGGAAACAGAATGAAACGTATTGCAGTAGATGCTATGGGTGGGGACCACGCCCCTCAGTCAGTGGTAGAAGGTGTCAATCAAGCCTTGGCTGCCTTTCCAGACATTGAAATTCAACTTTATGGTGATAAGGCTAAAATAAAGCAGTATTTGACAGTGACAGAGCGTGTCAGCATCGTCCATACGACGGAGAAAATCAATTCAGATGATGAGCCTGTCAAGGCTATTCGTCGTAAGAAAGAGGCTTCTATGGTCCTAGCGACCAAGGCTGTCAAGGATGGTCAGGCAGATGCGGTCTTGTCAGCTGGAAATACAGGTGCTCTTTTGGCGGCAGGCGTCTTTGTCGTCGGTCGCATCAAGAACATCGACCGTCCTGGTTTGATGTCTACCTTGCCGACTATGGATGGTAAGGGATTTGATATGATGGACTTGGGGGCAAATGCTGAAAATACAGCTCATCACCTCTATCAGTATGGTATTCTTGGTTCATTTTACGCGGAGCACGTGCGTGGTGTCAAACAACCTCGTGTGGGACTTTTGAACAACGGTACGGAAGATACCAAGGGCACGCCAGTTCACCAAGAAGCCTATAAATTCTTGGCGGAAGACAAGTCGATTAACTTTATCGGAAATGTGGAGGCGCGTGAGTTGCTCAACAGTGTGGCGGATGTGGTCGTGACGGATGGTTTCACGGGAAACGCTGTGCTGAAAACAGTCGAAGGGACTGCAAAATCCATCATTGGTCAGTTGACTGGCTCAATCAAGAATGGCGGTCTGCGTGCTAAATTGGGTGGTCTTTTGGTCAAGCCAACCTTGAAAAAGGCCTTGGGGGCTATGGACTATAAAACTGCAGGTGGTGCTGTCTTGCTTGGTCTGAAAGCACCTGTCATCAAGGCGCACGGATCCAGCGATGCCAAGTCAATTTTCTATACGATCAAGCAGACGCGTTCGATTTTGGAGGCTGGCATTGTTGAAAAATCAGTGGCCAAATTTTCAGTAGTGGAGGAGAGTCATGACTAGAGAGCAGGTCTATCAGCGGGTTGTTGAATTAATTCAGGATGAAAAGGGAGAAGATTTTCAAGTTCAACCTGAATCTACTTTGGCAGATAATATTGCAGCAGATTCAGTAGAAATCATGGAATTTGTTCTTAATTTGGAGGATGAATTTCATGTAGATGTCCCAGATGCTGCTATTGAGCATTTTGAGGTCCTATCTGATATTGTTGATTTTATTTATGAAGAAGTAAAAAAACGTTCGTAGTTTACGGTCGTTTTTCTTTGTTTTTTGACAAAATACCGTTAAATAGTTTTTAACACGAATATTATGTGGTAAAATAAACGAAAAGACTAGAATATTTTATGAAAGGCGAACATTCTCATGAAAACAGACCTTCTCTATTCAGGAAAAGCTAAAGATATCTATGCAACGGCTGATAGTGACCAGATTGTTGCGGTTTATAAGGATCAGGCGACGGCTTTTAATGGTGGTAAGAAAGAACAGATTGTGGGAAAGGGCCGGCTCAACAATCTGATTTCTTCTTTGATTTTTGAAAAGTTGAATGAAGCTGGTGTCCAAACGCATTTTATCAAGCGTTTGTCGGATACGGAGCAGTTGAATAAGAAGGTGGAGATTATTCCTCTTGAGGTAGTTTTGCGAAATGTGACAGCTGGATCTTTCTCAAAACGTTTTGGGGTGGAAGAAGGGATTGCCTTATCCACTCCAATCGTGGAATTCTACTATAAAAAAGATGAGTTAGATGATCCTTTTATCAACGATGAACACATTGCTTTTTTAGAACTGGCTAGTCAGGATCAAATTGCCTATATCAAGGAAGAAACAAGACGAATCAATATGTTCTTGAAGGACTTGTTTGCACAGCTTGGGCTGACTTTGGTGGATTTCAAGCTAGAATTTGGGGTCGACTCGTCAGGTCAGATTTTATTGGCGGATGAGTTTTCTCCTGATAATTGTCGTTTGTGGGATGCGGAGGGCAATCATCTAGACAAGGATGTTTTTCGTCGGGGTCTCGGGGAGTTGACCGAGGTTTACGAGGTCGTATTGGCAAAATTACAAGAAGTGAAATAAGGATTGGAAAAAATGGCGAAGCGGATTTTTGTTGAGAAGAAGGCGGATTTTCAGATTAAGGCGGAGGCTCTTCGCAAGGAGTTGACACATAATTTACAGTTGACAAGTCTGTCAAGTTTGCGTTTGGTGCAGGTTTACGATGTTTTCAATCTTGAGGAGGACTTGCTGGAGCAGGCGATTAAGCATATCTTTACCGAGCAGGTGACGGACAAGGTCTTGTCGGAAGCGGAATTGGGCTTGGAGGGGGCTGCCTATTTTGCGATTGAGGCTCTTCCTGGGCAGTTCGATCAGCGGGCAGCCAGCAGTCAGGAGGCCCTTCTCTTGTTGGGCAGTTGTCAGGAGGTGCGTGTCAACACAGGTCAGCTCTATATCTTGAATGGAGATGCGCGGGAAGAAGAGTTAGCTGCTATCAAGAACTATTTGCTGAACCCTGTGGATTCGCGTTTCAAGGATATGGATTCTCCTTTGGCGGCTCAGGAGTTTTCGGTGTCAGATGCGACTATTCCAAGTTTGGACTTTTTTGATAGCTATGGGGCGGAAGAATTTGCGGCTTACAAGCGTGAGGCTGGCTTGGCTATGGAAGTGGAAGACTTGCTCTTCATTCAGGACTACTTTAAGTCAATCGGTCGAGTACCAACTGAAACAGAACTCAAGGTCCTGGATACTTATTGGAGTGACCACTGCCGTCATACGACGTTTGAAACAGAACTCAGGTCTATTGATTTTTCAGCTTCAAAATTCCACAAGCAATTGCAGGCGACCTATAACAAGTACCTGGCTATGAGAACTGAGTTAGGTCGGACAGATAAGCCGCAGACATTGATGGATATGGCGACGATTTTTGGTCGCTATGAGAGAGCAAATGGTCGTCTGGATGATATGGAAGTGTCAGATGAAATCAATGCCTGCTCGGTGGAGATTGAAGTGGATGTGGATGGCGTAAAAGAGCCATGGCTTCTCATGTTCAAGAATGAAACCCACAATCACCCAACAGAAATCGAGCCTTTCGGTGGAGCCGCAACCTGTATCGGTGGAGCTATTCGTGATCCTTTGTCAGGACGTTCCTATGTCTATCAGGCCATGCGGATTTCAGGTGCGGGCGATATTACCCAACCTCTGACAGCTACTCGCTCAGGGAAATTGCCACAGCAAATTATTTCTAAAACAGCAGCACATGGCTATTCTTCTTACGGAAACCAAATCGGTCTTGCGACCACCTATGTGCGTGAATATTTCCACCCAGGATTTGTTGCAAAACGTATGGAGCTGGGTGCCGTAGTCGGTGCAGCTCCTAAGGAAAATGTAGTCCGTGAAAAACCAGTCGCAGGCGATGTGGTCATCTTGTTAGGAGGCAAAACAGGTCGCGATGGTATCGGTGGGGCAACAGGCTCGTCCAAGGTACAGACAGTTGAGTCTGTCGAAACAGCTGGTGCGGAAGTCCAAAAAGGAAATGCTATTGAAGAACGCAAAATTCAGCGTTTGTTCCGCAATGGTGCCGTGACTCGCTTGATTAAAAAATCCAATGACTTTGGTGCAGGAGGTGTCTGCGTTGCTATTGGAGAACTGGCAGACGGTTTAGAAATCGACTTAGACAAGGTTCCACTCAAGTATGCAGGTTTGAATGGAACGGAAATTGCAATTTCGGAATCACAAGAGCGGATGAGTGTCGTTGTCCGTCCAGAGGACGTAGACGCCTTCATCGCAGCCTGCCGTCAGGAAAATATCCATGCGGTTGTCGTGGCTAAAGTGACGGAAAAACCAAACCTAGTCATGACTTGGAATGGACAAACTATTGTTGATTTGGAACGTTCCTTCCTTGATACCAACGGTGTCCGTGTAGTCGTCGATGCCAAGGTAGTTGACAGTCCTGTCAATCTACCAGAAACACGTAGAACTTCCGTTGAAACGTTACAGGAGGACTTGAAAGACCTTCTTTCAGACCTCAACCATGCTAGTCAGAAAGGTTTGCAGACGATTTTTGACTCATCTGTTGGTCGCACAACCGTCAACCACCCACTCGGAGGTCGTCACCAGTTGACTCCGACAGAAAGTTCGGTGCAGAAACTACCTGTCCAACACGGTGTGACCACAACGGCCTCTGTCATGGCTCAGGGCTATCATCCCTATCTGGCAGACTGGTCTCCTTATCACGCTGCAGCCTACGCGGTCATCGAAGCGACAGCTCGCTTGGTGGCAACAGGCGCCAACTGGTCCAAGGCTCGCTTCTCCTATCAAGAATACTTCCAGCGCATGGACAAGCAGGCAGAGCGTTTTGGTCAGCCAGTAGCAGCACTTCTGGGCTCAATCGAGGCTCAGATTCAGCTTGGCTTGCCGTCTATCGGTGGCAAGGACTCCATGTCTGGTACTTTTGAGGACCTGACCGTTCCGCCGACTCTGGTTGCCTTTGGTGTGACCACGGCTGACAGCCGCAAGGTTCTCTCGCCTGAGTTCAAGGCGGTTGACGAGCACATTTACTACTTACCAGGTCAGACTTTGTCGGAAGATATTGATTTTGCCTTGATCAAGTCTAATTTTGAGACTTTTGAAAAATGGCAGAGCGATTATGTGATTACGGCTGCTAGTGCAGTCAAGTATGGTGGAGTTCTAGAAAGTCTAGCCCTCATGTCCTTTGGAAACCAAATCGGAGCAAGAGTCGAGCTTGCAGACCTTGAAACCAGCTTGACAGGTCAGCTTGGCGGATTTGTCTTTACATCGAAAGAAGACATTCCAGATGCTGTGAAAATTGGACAAACCACCGCTAACTTTACACTCCTTGTCAACGGTGTCAACCTAGCTGGACAGGATTTGCAAGCAGCCTTTGAAGGCAAGTTGGAAGAGGTTTACCCAACGGAATTTGAACAGGCGCCAGACTTGCAGGATGTTCCGGCGGTAGCCAATACAGCAGTTATTCAAGCTAAAGAAATTATCGAGGAGCCGATAGTCTACATCCCAGTCTTCCCAGGTACCAACTCAGAATACGATTCAGCCAAGGCCTTTGAACAGGCTGGTGCCAAGGTTAATCTGGTACCATTTGTAACCTTGGATGCAGAGAGCATTGAAAACTCGGTTGACACTATGGTTGACAATATTGAGAAGGCGAATATCCTTTTCTTTGCAGGTGGATTCTCCGCTGCGGATGAGCCAGACGGGTCTGCTAAGTTTATCGTGACCATCTTACGAAATGCCAAGGTCCGCTCTGCTATTGACCAATTTATCGAAAAAGGTGGCCTCATCATCGGTATCTGCAATGGCTTCCAGGCCCTTGTCAAATCGGGCTTGTTGCCTTATGGAAACTTTGAGGAGGCTGGTGAAACCAGTCCGACCCTCTTCTACAACGATGCCAATCAGCACGTTGCCAAAATGGTAGAAACGCGGATTGCCAATGTCAACTCACCGTGGTTGGCGGGTGTTCAAGTCGGCGATATTCACGCTATTCCAGTTTCCCACGGGGAAGGAAAATTTGTGGTGACGGACGAGGAATTCGCTATCTTGCGGGACAATGGTCAGATTTTCAGCCAGTACGTTGACTTTACCGGTCAGCCAAGCATGGATTCTAAGTACAATCCAAACGGATCTAGTCATGCCATTGAAGGTATTACCAGTCGCAACGGTCAGATTATCGGGAAAATGGGGCATTCGGAACGTTACGAGGACGGTCTTTTCCAAAACATTCCAGGTAAGAAAGACCAAGGACTCTTTGTTTCAGCGGTTCGCTATTTTACAGGAAAATAAATATGATATATGAAGTTAAATCACTCAATGAAGAATGCGGTGTTTTCGGCATTTGGGGACATCCGCAGGCTGCTCAGGTTACTTATTTTGGTCTCCATAGTTTGCAGCACCGTGGGCAAGAAGGGGCAGGGATTTTAGCCAATGATGGTGGGCATTTGCGTCGCCATCGTGGAACAGGTCTGATTGCAGAAGTCTTCAAAAATCCAGTAGATTTAGAAACCTTGACAGGAACGGCTGCTATCGGTCATGTCCGCTATGCAACTTCTGGTTCTGCTTCTATCAATAATATCCAGCCCTTCCTCTTTGATTTTGCAGATATGCAGGTGGGTTTGGCACATAATGGGAATTTGACCAACGCGGTCAGTTTGAAGGATGAACTTGAAAAAAATGGTTCCATTTTCTCTTCTTCTTCTGACACTGAAATTCTCATGCACTTGATTCGCCGCAGTCACAATCCAGACTTCATGGGCAAAATCAAGGAAGCCCTCAATACTGTTAAAGGTGGCTTTGCCTACCTCATCATGCTAGAGGACAAGCTGATTGCTGCCTTGGATCCAAATGGATTCCGTCCCCTGTCAATCGGTCGGATGAAAAATGGTGCCTGGGTAGTTGCCAGCGAAACTTGTGCTTTTGAAGTAGTGGGGGCTGACTGGGTGCGAGATGTGGAGCCTGGTGAAATTGTCGTCATTGATGATTCAGGAATTCAATATGATAGCTATACAAGAGATACGCAACTGGCAGTTTGCTCTATGGAGTATGTCTATTTTGCTCGCCCAGATTCGGTGATTCACGGGGTCAATGTCCACACGGCTCGTAAAAATATGGGACGTCGTTTGGCCCAGGAATTTCAACAGGAAGCAGACATTGTCGTTGGTGTGCCAAACTCTTCCCTATCTGCGGCTATGGGATTTGCAGAGGAATCTGGTTTGCCAAATGAAATGGGGCTGATTAAAAACCAATATACCCAGCGGACCTTTATTCAACCGACCCAGGAATTGCGGGAGCAGGGGGTGCGCATGAAGTTGTCAGCCGTTTCAAGTGTTGTCAAAGGCAAGCGCGTGGTCATGATTGACGACTCCATTGTTCGCGGTACAACTAGCCGCCGCATTGTCCAGCTTCTTCGTGATGCAGGGGCAAAAGAAGTCCATGTGGCTATCGGTAGCCCAGAACTCAAGTACCCGTGTTTCTATGGCATTGATATTCAGACCCGTCGGGAGCTGATTTCAGCCAACCATACCGTTGAGGAAGTCTGTGAGATTATTAGGGCAGACAGTCTGACCTACCTTTCTCTTGAGGGGATGATTGAAGCCATAGGCATCGAAACCGATGCGCCAAAAGGCGGGCTCTGTGTAGCCTACTTTGATGGAGAATTTCCAACGCCTCTCTATGACTATGAGGAAGAATACCTCCGTAGCCTAGAAGAGAAAACGAGTTTCTACATTGAAAATGTTAAGTAAGTGACAGAGGTGTCAACGTTACTTGACAGACCTGTAAACTGTTGAAAGGAATCAAAATGACAAATAAAAATGCCTACGCCCAGTCGGGCGTTGACGTCGAAGCTGGATATGAAGTTGTCGAGCGTATCAAGAAACACGTAGCTCGGACAGAACGCTTGGGTGTGATGGGAGCTCTTGGTGGTTTTGGCGGTATGTTTGACCTGACCAAACTGGATGTCAAAGAGCCAGTCTTGGTATCAGGAACAGACGGTGTCGGCACCAAGCTCATGTTGGCGATTCAGTACGACAAGCACGACACCATTGGTCAGGACTGTGTAGCTATGTGTGTCAACGATATCATCGCAGCAGGTGCGGAGCCACTTTACTTCCTCGACTACATCGCGACAGGAAAAAATGAGCCAGCCAAGCTAGAGCAGGTTGTGGCCGGTGTGGCAGAAGGCTGTGTCCAAGCTGGTTGCGGCCTGATTGGCGGTGAAACAGCTGAAATGCCTGGTATGTACGACGAGGATGACTATGACCTGGCTGGCTTTGCTGTCGGCATTGCGGAGAAATCCCAGATTATCGACGGCAGTAAGGTCCAGGAAGGCGACACTCTCCTCGGCCTAGCTTCCAGCGGCATCCACTCCAACGGCTATTCCCTGGTCCGCCGCGTTTTTGCAGATGTTTCTGGCGACGCTCTGTTGCCAGAGCTCAATGGCAGAGCTCTAAAGGATGTTCTCTTAGAGCCGACACGTATCTATGTCCAGCAGGTATTGCCTCTGGTAAAAGCAGGGCTGGTCAATGGTATTGCCCATATCACAGGCGGTGGTTTCATCGAAAATATTCCCCGTATGTTTGCTGATAATCTTGCAGCTGAGATTGAAGAGGACAAGATTCCAGTCCTTCCAATCTTTACAGCTCTTGAAAAATATGGCCACATCAAGCATGAAGAAATGTTTGAAATTTTCAACATGGGTATCGGTTTAGTTCTGGCTGTCAGTCCAGACAAGGTTGACAGTGTCTGTCAACTAGTTGACGAGGAAGTTTACACCATTGGTCGCATCATCGCCAAGGAAGATAAGAGTGTGGTCATCAAATGAAACGAATAGCAGTGTTTGCATCAGGCAATGGCTCCAATTTTCAAGTCATCGCAGAGCAGTTTGAAGTAGCTTTTGTCTTTTCAGACCGTAGAAATGCCTATGTCTTGGAACGGGCTGAAAAACTAGGCGTACCGACTTTTACTTTTGAACTAAAAGAGTTTGAGGATAAGCAGGCCTACGAAGAAGCCCTTATCCAACTATTAGACCAGCACCAGATTGACTTGGTGGTCTTGGCAGGCTATATGAAGATTGTGGGACCAACCCTGCTGGCTCAGTACGAAGGTCGGATCATAAATATCCACCCCGCCTACTTGCCTGAATTTCCAGGAGCCCATGGGATTGAAGATGCCTGGCAGGCAGGAGTATCTGAAAGTGGCGTAACAGTCCACTGGGTTGATAGCGGCGTTGACACAGGACAAATTATCAAACAAATCCGAGTACCAAGGCTGGCTGAGGATACCCTGGAAACCTTCGAAGCCAGAATACATGAAGCAGAATACCAACTCTATCCAGAAGTCTTGGAGGAGTTGGGGGTAGTGAGGAGATAAGGAGAAATCATGACAAAACGTGCGTTAATTAGCGTATCCGACAAGGCAGGCATTGTAGAGTTTGCCCAAGAATTGACCAAGTTTGGTTGGGAAATTATCTCCACCGGTGGTACCAAGGTTGCCTTGGATCGGGCTGGTGTAACTACCATTGCCATTGACGATGTGACTGGTTTTCCTGAGATGATGGACGGTCGTGTCAAGACTCTTCATCCGAAAATACACGGTGGTTTGTTAGCACGTCGGGATTTGGACAGCCACCTACAAGCAGCTAGCGACCATGAAATAGGCCTGATTGACTTGGTAGTGGTTAACCTTTATCCCTTCAAAGAGACTATTTTACGTCCAGATGTGACCTATGATTTGGCGGTGGAGAATATTGACATCGGTGGTCCCTCTATGCTTCGTTCGGCAGCCAAGAACCACGCCAGCGTGACAGTTGTTGTGGATCCGACAGATTATCCGACCGTTTTAGGGGAAATTGCAGAGCAGGGGGAAACGAGCTATGCAACACGTCAGCGACTGGCTGCAAAGGTATTCCGTCATACCGCAGCTTATGATGCCCTAATAGCAGATTATTTTACTAAACAAGTCGGTGAAGACAAGCCTGAAAAATTAACCATTACTTATGACCTCAATCAGCCTATGCGTTACGGTGAAAATCCCCAGCAAAATGCGGATTTCTACCAAAATGCCCTGCCAGCAGACTATTCTATTGCAGCTACTAAGCAGTTAAATGGTAAGGAGCTGTCTTTCAACAACATTCGTGATGCGGATGCGGCCATTCGGATTATCCGTGATTTTAAGGACCGTCCGACTGTTGTGGCTCTCAAACACATGAACCCTTGCGGTATCGGGCAGGCAGAGACTATTGAGCAGGCTTGGGATTATGCTTATGAGGCTGACCCAGTATCGATTTTCGGAGGCATCGTCGTGCTGAACAGGGAAGTGGATGCTGCGACGGCTGAAAAGATGCACCCGATTTTCTTAGAAATCATCATCGCACCGAGCTATTCGGCAGAAGCGCTAGCTATTTTGACCAATAAAAAGAAAAATCTTCGGATTTTAGAGTTGGCTTTTGACGCACAGGACGCGAGCGAGGTAGAAAAAGAGTTCACAGGTGTTGTCGGCGGGCTCTTGGTGCAGGATCAGGATGTGGTGGTGGAAAGCCCAGCAGACTGGCAGGTGGTGACCGAGCGTCAACCGTCCGAGCAAGAGTGGGCAGCTATGGAATTTGCCTGGAAGTCCTCCAAATATGTCAAGTCCAACGGCATCATCATCACCAATGACAAGATGACCTTGGGCGTGGGACCGGGACAAACCAACCGTGTAGCGTCCGTCCGTATCGCTATCGAGCAGGCCAAGGACCGTTTAGACGGAGCCGTTTTGGCGTCGGATGCCTTCTTCCCATTTGCTGATAATGTGGAAGAAATCGCTGCGGCAGGCATCAAGGCTATCATTCAGCCGGGAGGCTCTGTCCGCGACCAAGACTCCATTGACATGGCCAACAAGTACGGCTTGACCATGGTCTTTACAGGAGTCAGACATTTTAGACATTGAGAAATTTGGAGAAAGAGGAACACCCCAGCTGGAGAAGTTGGGGTGGTTTTGTGCTTTGACAAAGAAATTTATTAGGTATATAATGGATGGAAATGCAAATTTATTGAAGCTTGAAAGATTACATTGATATTTTGCGTTGATAATCAAGATGAGAATTGACAAAAAATATCTCATTACATGACTTAACGATTTCAGACTTTTCCTATCAATCTATTTATGATGAAGTGGCAAACTATAGGCACTTGAAACAGAATTTGTAAAAAATAGGTGAAGGAAATCAGAATCTTAGTTCGTAACAATTACATTTTGTCAATAACTTCTCCGAATATATAAAGTATGGTATAATTTTCATAAGAAAAAAAGAGAGAGGAGGTGGGGGAATGCATATTGAGAACAATTATTTATTAAATAAGTTTTTTTCAAGGAGTATGCTAAGTAACCTTCTAAAGCATAGTCGAGATGAGGTATTTGAAAAGTTTTCAGAGGAAAATCAAAATCATTTAGATACTATTCGAGAGATTTATCAACAATTGTCTAAATCATATAGAAATGAATATTTTTATAAAAACACTCTTTTAAATAAGTTGTTGTTAGGCGTGCACAGTGTCAACACAACAACAGCTCTAACAGAAATTCCGGTAGGGAGAGCTAAGCCAGATTTTATATTAATAAACGGAAAAGCAATAGTTTACGAAATTAAAACAGAATTGGATAATTTTGACAGGTTAGAAAGTCAAATTAATGAATATTACAGAGCATTTAATCATGTAGCAATTGTTACATATGAAAAAAACTTAGAAAATGCTAAGAAGAAAATTGCTGAAATTGATAAACCAGTCGGATTATACATACTTCAAAGGAATTCTAAAATCAAAACAATCATTAAGCCAGAAGAGTATAATCTTGACATAGATAGGGATGTACTTTTTAAGATACTGCGTAAAGTGGAATATGAAAATATTGTCAAGAAGCACTTTGATATATTGCCGAAGGTCTCTCAATTTGATTATTATGGGGTTTGTAAGAAACTGACGGAGGCTATTCCACTGGAGCAATTTTATTCAGATTTTTTAATTGAGCTGAAGAAGAGAAATACAATCGAGAAAATATTGTTCGAAGAAGTTCCCTATGAATTAAAATTTTTAGTATATTTTATGAATTTCAAAACTAAAGATTATGAGAATTTGAAACGTTTTTTACAGAAATAAAGAATAAAAGGAGAAAAGTATGTATTTTCCATATCTAAGAGGTAGACAGTATGAGCTAATCGCACTGAGGGAATTACTTGAAAATGATAAATTGAGTAAAAAGGTTGTTCCAATAATTGAACCTGTAAAATTATCTTCAACACTAATAAATACTCTTGAAAGGTTTAAAAATAAGGGACGAAAATGTTCTCTGATATTGAATCCAGCAGCAGGTTCTTTTATTGAAGAATATGAAGATGTAAAAAAAGTTAATCTAGTAAGTAGATTAGATGAAGTATTTAAAGAAAATGATAAGTTATATCATGCTTCATTGATGAGCAAAAATTACAAAGTGGAGGATAATTTTAAATTAGTTGATGATATTGATAAACAAATTACAATATGTAAACATCCAGACGATTTAGAAGGTTATCGAGAAAATTATGCTGGACAATTAACAGCCTATAATGTTATTACAGAAAGTGGTAGGCTAAAACGCGAAGTAAGTGGCAATAAAGTAAAAATTGGGGATAGGTTTTCTAAGTTACTTAGAAATACGGATTATTCAAAAAATCCCGATGAGTTCTTTTCGGATGATCATAAATATTTTTCGGAGGATGGGTATAGTGGTTTTTCAGACTATTCAATAGTTGGTGATGAATATAGTGAGTCTGGTTTTGCACCATATGCAGTTGCTATACATATTGTGTATTTTGATGACGAGGAGAATCTCCGTATATTTCATTTTGTCTCGGATTCCAATTTAGACCCCACGGATCCAGCAGGGAAATTTGGTGAAGCTCTTTCAAAATTAATAGATAAGGTAAATGAGGGAAAGATTCCTGAAACGTTAGCTATCCGCGAGTTTAGAAGGCTGTATTCTATACGTTCTTACCCTGGTTTAGGAACTGTTAAAAAGCTGTCTATTATGCATCATATTGAATTAGTTGGCAGATATTTGGATGGTAGGAGCAGAAGGAGTCAATGATAATTTGTCAAAAGTGTTTTGTTGATGATGTTATTAAAGATGTAATTTCTTCTAGAAGTACATACTTAGGGGAATGTGAAACTTGTGGTAGTACTGATAAACTATATGATACGAATAAAGATAGCTATTTAGAGGATTATTTTAGCTCCCTTCTGGAAATCTATACACCAGTATCTCAAATTCCAAATTTTCCTTTAAAGGATGGAAGGTTGTTGCAAACAGAGTTTCTAAACAATTGGAATATTTTTACAAGTAAGAATGAATCAACAATCTATGAGATTTTAAAATCAATTTGTAGCAATCAGTATCAAGTAATGCCTGAGTTATTTGAACAAAAAATAGGTATTGAAAAAATGATTGATGTAGACTACATGAAGGAACATTCATTATTACGCAGTAATAATTGGGATTTGTTTGTCTATGATTTAAAATACAAGAACAGATTTCACTCTAACCACATTAATAAAGAGTTGTTAGAAAAATATTGTTCGTATATTCTTAAGAGTTATAAAAAAGGTCAAAGATTATATCGATGCAGAATTTCAAACGATAAAGAAAGCATTCCTTCAAATGAGATGGGCGCACCTGATGCTACGAAATCGTCAGATGGTAGAGCTAATTCTAGGGGAATTCGGTGCTTATATCTAGGAGATTCTGACAAGACGACAATACATGAAACACGTGCAGGAAAATACGACTCTATCTGCATTGGAACTTTTGTTTTGAAAGATGATATTGTTGTAGTTGACTTTAAGTCTATCAATAAAATTAGTCCTTTTGCAGAAGGTATTATTGACAATATTATGGAGTTGGCGGTAAATAAACAATACTTAGAGAAAATAAATACCGAAATGAGCAAAATCATGAGGAGAAAAGACGATAGTTTAGACTATCTACCTACCCAATATATAACTGATTTTGTTAAGAGTATAGAAAATGAAGGTATTTCCATATACTCAGGAATAGAGTATAAAAGTGTCATGAATGAAGAAGGTTTTAATCTAGCCATTTTTGACCCGAATCTATTTGAATGTGAGGAAGTAAAGCAAGTTAATATAACTCAATTAAATTATACATTTTCATAAAAATTATCTTCATAGGCTTATAAACAGTTCGTATTTTTTGATACGAGCTTTTTCCATTCCCGAACATTCCCCTGCTTTTTCTATCAAAAACCGTCTGTTTTTGCTATACTGTTTATAGAAAATCCGTTTTTGAGGTATAAAAAATGAAACTTTTGGTTGTTGGGTCTGGTGGTCGTGAACATGCTATTGCAAAGAAATTGTTAGAGTCTGAACAGGTGGAGCAGGTCTTTATCGCTCCTGGAAATGACGGAATGACTTTAGACGGTATCGAGTTGGTCAATATCGGAATTTCCGAACATTCTGCCCTCATCAACTTTGCCAAGGAAAATGACATTGCCTGGACTTTTGTTGGTCCAGATGATGCTCTGGCAGCAGGTATCGTTGATGATTTTGAACAGGCGGGACTAAAGGCTTTTGGTCCGAGTCGTCTAGCCGCGGAGCTAGAGTGGTCAAAAGACTTTGCTAAGCAAATCATGGTCAAATACGGCATTCCAACAGCAGCCTTTGGCACATTTTCCAACTTCGAAGAAGCCAAAGCTTACATCGAAGAGCAGGGGGCTCCAATCGTGGTCAAGGCGGACGGCTTGGCACTGGGCAAGGGTGTGGTCGTGGCGGAAACCGTCGAGCAGGCGGTCGAAGCGGCACGGGATATGCTCTTGGACAACAAATTCGGCGACTCAGGTGCCCGCGTGGTCATCGAGGAGTTCTTGGCAGGTGAGGAGTTTTCCCTCTTTGCTCTGGTCAACGGCGACCAGTTCTATATCCTGCCGACAGCCCAGGACCACAAGCATGCCTTTGACGGCGACCAAGGTCCCAACACAGGTGGCATGGGGGCTTACGCTCCTGTTCCCCACCTGCCACAAAGCGTGGTAGATACAGCAGTTGACACCATTGTCAAGCCCATTCTGGACGGCATGATTGCGGAAGGGCGGTCTTATCTGGGCGTGCTCTATGCTGGCTTGATTCTGACCGACCAAGGTCCCAAGGTTATCGAGTTCAACGCTCGTTTTGGCGATCCAGAAACCCAGATTATCTTGCCTCGTCTGACCTCTGACTTTGCTCAGAACATCGACGACATCCTCCACAAACGTCCTACACAGCTAACCTGGCTGGAAAACGGCGTGACGCTTGGGGTAGTGGTGGCATCAAACGGCTATCCTCTGGACTACGAAAAAGGTGTGGTCTTGCCAGCAAGGACCGAGGGAGACATCACGACCTACTATGCAGGGGCTCGTTTTGCGGAAAATGGCAGAGCACTGCTATCAAACGGCGGTCGAGTTTATATGCTAGTCACCACAGCAGACACCGTCCAAGAAGCCCAGGAAAAAATTTACTCGGAGCTGAAGAAACAAGATACAACAGGCCTCTTTTATCGGACAGATATTGGAAGTAAAGCTGTTAAATAACTTGGCATAAGAAAAGGAAGTGCAAATATGAACATTCCAATTTCCATCATTATGGGTTCTAGTTCTGACTGGAAAACCATGAAAAAAGCAGCCGAAGTGCTGGATAAATTTGGCGTAGCCTATGAAAAGAAAGTAGTGTCTGCCCACCGCACCCCAGACCTCATGTTCCGTCACGCCGAGGAAGCGCGTGGCCGTGGTATCAAGGTTATTATCGCAGGAGCGGGCGGTGCGGCTCATTTGCCAGGTATGGTGGCAGCTAAGACAACCCTACCTGTCATCGGAGTCCCTGTCCAATCTCGTGCCCTAAGTGGTGTAGATTCCCTCTATTCTATCGTGCAGATGCCAGGCGGTGTACCTGTTGCAACCATGGCTATTGGTGAAGCAGGTGCGACCAATGCGGCTCTGACAGCTCTTCGCATTCTCTCCATTGAAGACCAAACCATTGCAGCTCAGCTGGCAGATTTTGCCAAGGAACAGGAAAAAATTGCGGAGGCTATGTCAGATGAACTCATCTAAAACGATAGGTATTATTGGCGGTGGTCAGCTAGGTCAGATGATGGCCATTTCCGCTATTTATATGGGACACAAGGTAATCACGCTGGATCCAGCTGCAGACTGCCTAGCCTCCAAGGTCAGCGAGGTTATCGTCGCTCCCTATCACGATGTGGCGGCCCTCAAACAGTTGGCGGAGCGGTGCGATGTCCTGACCTACGAGTTTGAAAATGTCGACGCCGACGGACTGGACGTGGTCATCAAGGACGGCCAGCTCCCTCAAGGGACAGACCTCCTCCGCATTTCCCAAAACCGTATTTTTGAGAAGGATTTTTTGGCAAAAAAAGCTGGCGTGCAAGTCGCCCCCTACAAAGTCGTCACATCTAGCCTAGACCTAGAAGGTCTGGACCTCAGCAAAAACTATGTTTTGAAGACAGCGACTGGGGGCTATGACGGACATGGCCAGAAGGTCATTCGAGAAGTGGCGGACTTGGTAGAAGCCAGTCAACTGGCTAATTCTGGCGAGTGTGTCTTGGAAGAGTTTGTGAATTTTGACATGGAAATCTCTGTCCTTGTATCTGGCAACGGCTCCGACAACACCGTCTTTCCTGTACAGGAAAATATCCACCGCAATAATATTCTTTACAAAACTATCGTGCCTGCCCATATTTCAGATGAACTAGCTGAAAAAGCCAAAACCATGGCTCTACAAATCGCAGATAAACTTCAATTAGCAGGCACCCTTTGTGTTGAAATGTTTGTGGCAGGGCAGGACATTCTGGTCAACGAAATCGCCCCTCGCCCACATAATTCGGGGCATTATTCTATTGAAGCCTGTGATTTTTCACAGTTTGATACCCATATCCGAGGCATTCTAGGACAGCCTCTACCCCCTATCCGCCTGCTTTCTCCAGCCGTCATGATTAACGTTTTGGGACAAGACATGGAAGCCATCCAAACCTTTCTTCAAGAAAACCCTACCGCCCATCCCCACTTTTATGGTAAACTAGAAGCGAAGCACAATCGCAAAATGGGACACGTGACGGTGTTGGGTGGCGTACCAGATGAGGTTGTAGAATTTTAGGAGGAAAATCCGATGAATGATTTAGTTTCGGAAGAAAATGTTAATTTAAATCCAAGTAGTTTAACGACTCAAGGGAATTTAGTGGTGGATGAAGTTGTAAAATCATTAGGGATGCCAAGAGAAATTTTGCCACCAAATGATGAAATAAGTACGGCTTTAATGTTATTACCTAGAGAATTAAACTTAATTCCTCCTAGATTACGGAATCAATTTATTGCAAAGGCTTGTATTGCTTCTTCGGTTGGATTGTTTGATGGAGCGATAATATATGTATGGAATTGTGTAATTACGGAACTTCGTAGTCGAGTCAGTTCATTTGGTATGGAGATGATTGCGCAAATTTCAGGTAATTCTAAGCCAGACAATTTTTTAGACAAAATTCAAGATGTAGATTTATTAGATTTGTGTTATCAGCTAAATATTATTGATGAACAAGGACATTTTTATTTACAACAGTGTCGAGAAATTAGAAATAATGCATCTATAGCTCATCCATCAAATATTAATATAGATGATAGAGAACTTGTTACTTTTATTAGTCGTTGCTGTAAGTACGGTTTGTCAGAATCGGCAATTAGTGCAGGAATTGATATAAAGTCTTTGAATGCTGTGCTTTCAGGTGATCAAGATACAGAGGTATTGAGTCATTTTGTTAGTCTCTTGAAGTCAACATTTCGTTCACAGCAGACTTTGGTATATAAATTACTTTATTCAAATTATATAGACTCCTCTAAATCTAGCTTGGTTCGTTCTAACGCCTTGGCGATTGCAAAAGGAACATCAGAATTATTATCTGAAAATCCTGATATTATTATAGAGCTATTGGATAAGCATAATCAATACTTATTATCAGGGACACCAGATCAGAGAACCAATTCCAAAAAGTTTTTTGAAGAAATAGGTCAATTGAATAGTCTTTCAGAGGTTGAGAAAATTTCTTCGTTTAGTAAAGCAATAAATAATTTACGAACAGCACATTGTGGGATGAATAACTTTTATAATGAACCTCCATTTGCAGAAAGACTTCAAGAGTTATCTGAGCAAATTAATCCGATACCGGAACAAATTATTGGGAAGTATGTACAGGTCAATTTAGATTGTTATGTTGGTAATTCTTACGGAATTAGCTGGAGTGCTGCAGCGGATTGTGAAAAAATGTTGCAAAATTTAACTCCAAAAGGAATTGAAAATCTAATTACTCGATTGAATTCAGTTTCACAAACTCTCACAGCGAATCAAAAGGAAAGAATAAGAAGTTTACTGACTTATCATGAACATTCTCTTATTCCATTTCCTATTCAAAAAACTCAAATTCAAACTTTGAAATCTAAGTTTGCATAATTTCTTAATTCTTAGTAAGGAGAAAACAAAACATGCTATCACGTTATTCCCGTCCTGAGATGGCGGCTATTTGGAGTGAAGAGAACAAGTACAAGGCTTGGCTGGAGGTGGAAATCCTCGCTGATGAGGCTTGGGCTGAGTTGGGTGAGATTCCCAAAGAAGATGTGGCCTTGATTCGTGAGAAGGCGACTTTTGACATCGACCGCATTTTAGAAATAGAAGAGGAAACCCGTCACGATGTGGTGGCTTTCACGCGTGCGGTTTCGGAAAGTCTTGGTGAGGAACGCAAGTGGGTCCACTACGGTCTGACGTCTACCGACGTGGTGGATACGGCTTACGGTTACCTCTACAAGCAGGCCAACGACATCATCCGTCGTGACCTTGAAAACTTTACAAACATTATCGCTGACAAGGCTCGTGAGCACAAGTACACCATTATGATGGGTCGGACCCACGGTGTCCATGCGGAGCCAACGACCTTCGGTCTTAAATTAGCAACTTGGTACAGCGAAATGAAACGCAATATGGAGCGTTTTGATGTGGCAGCTAAGGGCGTTGAGGCTGGTAAAATTTCAGGTGCGGTTGGAAACTTTGCCAACATTCCTCCATTTGTGGAAGAGTATGTTTGTGGCAAATTGGGCATTCGTCCGCAGGAAATTTCGACTCAGGTCCTTCCTCGTGACCTCCACGCAGAATATTTCTCAGCCCTAGCCTTGATTGCAACGTCTATCGAGCGTATGGCGACAGAAATCCGTGGACTACAAAAATCTGAACAACGCGAAGTCGAAGAGTATTTCGCCAAAGGCCAAAAAGGCAGCTCTGCTATGCCCCATAAACGCAACCCTATCGGCTCTGAAAATATGACCGGTCTGGCTCGTGTGGTGCGTGGTCACTTGGTAACGGCTTTTGAGAATGTGGCGCTTTGGCACGAACGTGATATTTCTCACTCGTCAGCAGAGCGGATTATCACGCCGGATACAACCATCCTCATCAATTATATGCTCAATCGTTTTGGCAATATCGTCAAGAACTTGACGGTCTTCCCTGAAAACATGAAACGTAATATGGAGTCAACTTTTGGCTTGATTTACAGCCAGCGTGTCATGCTCAGCTTGATTGAAAAAGGCATGACCCGTGAGGAAGCCTATGACTTGGTGCAACCAAAAACCGCACAGTCATGGGACAATCAAGTGGACTTCAAGCCACTTCTCGAAGCGGATGAGCGTGTGACAGCTAAACTTAGTCAGGAAGAAATCGATGAACTCTTCAACCCAGACTACTATGCTAAGCGGGTGGATGACATCTTTGCTCGACTTGGATTATAAAAAAATTAAAATTCTTTGGATTTTGATATACTCCCCTTATAGTGGACAGTGAAAAAACAAAAATTTTCACTAGAAACTATAAAGGGAGTTTTATTATGTCCAAAAGAAGTCCAAAGTCTGTCTCTGAGAAACTAGAAATTGTTCTACTCC